>NZ_ALXG01000049.1:0-80847 GCF_000512295.1 Fructilactobacillus florum 8D | reverse complement strand
TGCTCTACCAACTGAGCTATGTCGGAATAATAAATGCTATCAATCACGACAACTACATAAATATAACACGGTAGAAAAGCTTTGTCAACAACTTTATTGGCTAGCAACTAGCTGTATGCCTGTTGCGGACTTATTTATATTAACAAAAAGCATTAGGTGGCGTCAATCTTTTTTTTATCTTAAAAAATAGAAAATTTTCACCATCAACCACCTTAATTTGCTAGAATTAAGAAGTAACTATTTTAAAAACGGAGAATAATATGAATACCTTGATTGATTTTGTTTTACATATTGATCAGCATTTGGTCAATATCGTTAATACTTTTGGAAACTGGACCTACCTAATTCTATTTTTAATCATCTTTGTTGAAACGGGAGCGGTGATCCTCCCCTTTCTTCCCGGTGATTCCCTCTTGTTTGCAGCGGCTGCGCTCTCTGCCAGTGCAAGTTATAATCTGAACATCTGGATTTTCCTAGTGCTCTTCTTTATCGCTTCACTCGGTGGTGACTCTTTGAATTTCTTCCTTGGTCGTAAAGTGGGCATGGCCATTACCGAAAATCAATTTTTAAGTCGCTTTGTTAAGG
The DNA here is from genome assembly GCF_000512295.1 of Fructilactobacillus florum 8D. Classification (NCBI taxonomy): domain Bacteria; kingdom Bacillati; phylum Bacillota; class Bacilli; order Lactobacillales; family Lactobacillaceae; genus Fructilactobacillus; species Fructilactobacillus florum. The sequence goes on along the minus strand of NZ_ALXG01000049.1, from coordinate 80,262 downwards.
AAAAAGATTTTGAACATGCTCGTCACTTTTTCGATAAGTACGGAGCAATTGCAATCTTTCTAGCACGTTTTATGCCCATCGTGAGAACTTTTGCCCCCTTCGTCGCTGCCAGCAGCGATTATAGCTACAGTAAATTCTTTAAATATAATCTTACTGCTTGTATTGCTTGGGTAGGGCTCTGTTGCGGAGGTGGATATTTCTTTGGAAACATTCCGTTTGTACAAGAGCATTTTTCCGTGGTGGTTCTTTCGATCATTGTCATTTCCTTAATTCCAGCCATCATCGGTATTCTTAAGGGACGAACAGCTAACAAAAAGTCGATTGACTAAGGGATTGGCAAACATTTTAATTACGATTCTTCAGGACTTACTCCCGTTTACTATTGGGGTAAGTCCTTTTTCGTTGAAACGTGATTAACGCTACCATGATAATAACCAACAGAAATAATCCCATATTCTTTTGTAGTTATCAAAAAATTTAGTCAAAAAAACCATAAAAATAACTTTTATGGAATACTTCAACCTCATTTAAATTTTTTTAATTGGCGTTCACCAAGATACCATCCGGTAACTAGTCCTAAAATGACTATCCCTAACCAGACTAGAAAACAACTAAAAAAGTATTGATCAGGGAGCACATTAATCACCGGATCCTGTCGGGGATCAAAAATCCAGTCACGATTTTGAAAGAGCAGTTCATGAAAAATAATAAAAACATCGTTAAAATCAAGCATTACTAATAATAACAATATTCCTAATCCTACCAAAAAATTTCTTAGTCCCCTCGTCATCTGCCACAGCTGGTGATAAATCTGTTTGAAATAGCCCCTTAATCCCACAATCCAGAGCAGCATCAGAAGCGTATTATTAATCAAGATTAACCGTCTTACATCAGCAAAATGCTGGGCAGCCCTTGCCGAAAGCCGATAACCCTCCAAATATAAAGTCGTTTCCCATGGTAATTGTAAATATTTAATCATTTGATAAAAATTATGCATTAACACTGTATTGGAAGTTTCAAACCGGGTCGCTAAATGCGCCCAACTGAGATTAAGCCAATACAACCAACTGGCATTGACTACCACAAACGTCGCCATCGTAATGGTGAAGCTTACATAAAATAGCAATTTTACCATGCTGGAGTAACTAAATTGTCCAGTCATCGAAGCTTTTAATCTCATGGGTCGGTTGCTGCTCCTTCTGTTTGATATCAGCCGGTTTAGATACCCCAGAATACACTAGTAATGTATCAACTCCAGCGGCCATCCCTGCCCGAATGTCAGTTTCATAATTATCACCAACCATCAAGGCCTCTTTGGCGCTAATCCCTAACTTTGCAAGTGCATTTCTTACAATCAAACCATTGGGTTTACCCACAATGACCGGTTGTACCTGGGTCGCATACCGGATTAAATCGATTAATGAACCAGCACTTGGTAACAATCCTTGCTCACTGGGAATTAACGTATCTGCATTGGTACCCACAAAGTGAGCTCCCGCTTGAATTGCTAGCACGGCTCGGGTAGCTTTTTGATAGCTAAAGTCATAATCAAGCGCTACCACCACGTACGTTGGCTTCTCGGCATAAATGTCAAAGCCCCCTTGCACTAGCAGACTCTTTAAAGCTGGTTCTCCAATCACATATGCCGTCCTAGCCCGTTGATGCTGATCGGCATCAGCTTGAAGATAACTAACCGTTGCTTGCGCAGCGGTATAAATGTTTGCCGTAGTTACATGAATATCATGGTTTTGTGCCAAATTAGCCACGACCGCAGCTGGCTGGCGGGTTGTATTGTTAGTTAAAAATAAAAAGGGTTGTTGCGCTGCTTGTAGCCGCTCAACAAACCGTTTAGCAGCTGGAATCCGTCGCGTCCCCTGATAAATTGTTCCGTCAAGATCAATCATGTATCCGTGGTAATGTTTCATCACGCTTAATCCTCTTTCTTTTGGCGAATGGTAAATTGTCGCTTAGTTAACTGAGCCTTGGTTTTGTCATGACGTTGCTTTATATGCCGATTAGCACTGTTATGGTGTTTCCGACTCCGCTTAATCGTCGTTGGGTTTACACTCGTCTCGATTTTTTGTGCTGCATCGACATTATGCAACACAAAATAATTGTCACCTAAGTTCACTTCTTCTAAAAGGTAGTCATTAATTGCGCTCTTCCTTTCAAAAGAATCATTAGTCCGCCGGTCGTTAAAAAAACCTTTCAAGCGTAGTTGCCCATAACCCCAGTCCCCGATGATGTAATCATACCGAGTCAAAATCGGGTTGAAACTATTGGTAAAAGCCCCCAAGTCAAAAGCATTTCGGACATTGGCAACTAGTTCATACAGGTGTCCATTTACAGTTAGGGTTGTTGCATCAATTTGTTTAATTTCAGCGTATGGAATTCGTTTTTCCCGCCGTTGTTCAATCAAAATCTCAATCTGACTGTGTTCCATGTGAGCCTCCTCCTAAAGGAAATTCCTGAGATAAATATTTTGCCAAAACGGTGCGGATATTTCCGTTAAAATCAATTTGGTTCTTCCCAACAATTCCAATTGTCGGGAAAAAGGGAATAAATTCATAGTGGTCTAAAAGCGCAATTGTGTACCGTTTCTCAGGTACAACTAACTCATGGTGCCAATACAATTGCTGCTTTTCTGTGTCATAACTAATCCCCGCATAGACCAATCTTCCGAAATACTTCCCCCGAAACCCCATTCCCTTTTGAGGAAAGCGGATTAGGAAATTTTTATTCTTTTCCATTTCTTGAAATAGACGCCATAAATCATACCCCCACAGTTCGGTTTTCATGACGTGAATATTATGCGGCAAGATTTGTTGGAGCTGGTCCATATTAACAATCCCGGCTGGCAAATCATGCAAGAAGAGTCCCGTATTTAGTACAGCTGCCTGCGCATTTGTACTAGCCATCATGGCTTGCAATCCCAATTGAACCAGTGGATTATCATCAGTTAAAGACGTCTGATAGCGTTGCGGAACCCTCGCAATTTTTTGCGCAGCAAGCAGGCGATGCCCGGTGGCCTCTGCAGCAGCTACTTCAGCTTGATCTCCTGCTTCTCGGGGCAGATCGGTGCTACGAAAAACTTGTGCTTGTTGCTGATATAAACCAGCTTGATCGACTTCAAAAGTGATTTGACCAACATAGTGCCCCCACTTTTCTGCAGCCGTCAGCAAGGTCTGCTGCACTACTTCACCATGAGCCAACAAATGATGCGTATGCCCACCAATAATTACTTTTAATTCAGGATAGCGTTTAGCTAGCTCTCGATCATAGTTAATTCCCAAATGAGAGAGTAGGATTAGCTGATCGTACTGACCCGCCCATTCTTGTAGACACCGATCTAACGTTCCAAAGACCGATTCTGCGGTCCAACCCATAGCCTGAAACGTTGGATACGGAAATGTTAAGCCCAGCAAGCGCAACCTGGTTCCATTGTCTAAAACAAAATCACGATGAGTAGTCGCCCAATGGGGCAATTGCCCGGTTTTACTATCCAAAACATTATCTAAAATGACAGGAAAATTAGCATGATCATAAAGATGGTCAAGCTGCTTGTGAGAATTAGTTAATGCTTCGTTATTACCAATGGTAACCGCATCATAATGCATTTCATTTAACCACTGTACTATTCCTTGACCATTGGTCGCTTCAGTTAGGGGATCAAAGCGATCCATCGCATCGCCATCGTCAAATCGCAACACTCGATAACCTTGTTGGCTGAGTGCCGCTGTTTGCGTTTGAAAAAATCTTTTGATTGCTGGGAAGTTTTCTAAATGCGAGTGCAAATCATTAGTGTGTAAAATGGCAACCTTGCTTTTCATCGAATCACCTTTCATCATGTTACTGAACTATTTTAATTCTACCATCAGTAGGTCCATAAATCAGAAAAGCCGGTGCATTAGCACCGACTTTTCTATATCTGCTTCAGATTCCGATAATAATCAAATCCATAAAGACCTAACAGCCAAACAATCGAACCAACTAACGCTACCAAAGTCTGCACCTGGAAAAGAAGAATTATTGCCACAAAAATCATAAAGGCAATCGTAAAGACATTTGAAAATGGATACCAAGGCATTTTAAATGAAAGTGCTTGGGTTTGTTCCGTGGTTAACTGCCGGCGGTACCGCCAATGTGCTAATACAATCAAGGACCAAATGAAAAGAAAACAGGTTGTAGCGACACTGGAAATAAATTCAAAGACCCCATTAGGCACCAAAATATCAATAATGACAGAAATTCCAATTAATAAAGTCGATACTAAGATTGCTGTGGCAGGCAGTCCTCGCCGAGAAATTTGACTCAACCGCTTTCCCAGTGGATTTTTACTTCCCTTGGTCAGTGAATATAACATTCTTCCGGTCGTGAAAATTGCACTATTACACGATGAAGCAGCGGCGGTTAGCACCACAAAGTTAATAATTGCTGCTGCCGGTTTGATGCCAATTCCCTGGAAAACCTGGACAAAGGGACTAGATGTTGGCGAAACATCATACCAAGGATAGATACACATCAAAGCTACCAGGGAACCCACGTAAAATAAAATGATTCGAATTGGAACATCGTTAATCGATTTTGGAATAATGGTTTGTGGATCAGCGGTCTCAGAAGCTGTCATCCCAATCATTTCGATCCCCACAAAACTAAAGATTACCATTTGAAACGATAGCAGGAAGCCTTTGGCTCCATTTGGAAACAAATTTCCACCAAATAAATTTCCTAACGAGGCATACCCCACCGGTGTTTTATAGTGGATCGCCACCAAAACAACTCCTGCAAGGATCAATAGTAGGATCGCGACCACTTTGATAATGGCGAACCAAAATTCAGTTTCTCCAAAGGCGGAAACGGTAATTGAATTCATAAAAAACAAGATAACTAGCAAAAACAACCCCGTGACCCAGGTTGGCAAACCAGGGAACCAAAATTGCATGTACAAACCAGCTGCTGTTACCTCCGCCATCGCAATGGTGATCCAACAGATTAAGTAGGTCCAACCAGCAACAAAGCCAGTTTTTGGTCCCAAATATTTATCAATGAAATCAATGAAAGAAACTGCTTCCGTATTGGATAGTAGGAGCTCACCGAGTGCTCTCATTAAAAAAAAGCACGCTAACCCAGCAATTAAATACGCAAAGATTAGAGATGGTCCAGCAAAGTGAATCGAACGACCGGCTCCCAAAAAGAGCCCCGTCCCGATGGTTCCCCCCAGGGCAATCAACTGCACATGTCGATTTTTTAAACTTCGTGACATCCCTGAACTTGATTTTTTTTCTTGAGCCATAAGCAAGCTCCCCTCAAATCATTAATTTTTTTATAACTGTAATTATACCCGTTTCTCAAAAAACTGTCTAAACAAAAAACGACCCCTCACCAAGGTCATCCTCGGCAAGCGGTCGATTAGTTATTCTATTTGGTTTGGCTTAAAGCTTGAGCATCCCTAACAATCATTAACTCCTCATTTGTAGGAACTAACAAAGTTTTGATTTTTGCATCTGGAGTACTCAAATCACGAACTTCGCCACGGACATTATTTTTTTCCTGATCAATCTTAATCCCAAAGTACCCCAATTGGTCAGTAACTTCTTTCCGCACGGTAACACTATTCTCGCCGACCCCGGCGGTAAAGACGATGGCATCCGCTCCTTGAAGTTCGGCTAAGTAAGCTCCAATGTAACGCACAATCCGATTAATGTAAATCTCACGAGCAAGTCGTGCTCGGTGATTTTCTGCTTGGGCTGCTTCAACTTCGCGCATATCAGCGGAAACTCCAGAGATTCCAAGTAACCCAGATTTTTTATTTAAGATCTCGATCATCTCGTTAATATCCGTGATGCCTTCCTTCTGCATCACAAGTGCTAGCAAAGAAGGATCAACATCACCAGATCTAGTTGCCATCGTAATTCCAGTCAAAGGAGTAAATCCCATTGAAGTATCCAATGATTTCCCATGATTAACGGCACAAATCGAAGCTCCAGCCCCAATATGAAGAATAATTAATTTTAAATCTTCAACTGGCTTTTGCAAAACCTCTGCAGCCCGCTGTGAAACGAACCGATAGCTAATTCCATGAGCTCCATATTTTCTAGCTTGATATTTTTCATAATATTCATATGGAATGCTGTACAAGAAATTTTTCTCTGGCATCGACGCATGAAAGCCTGTATCGAAAACAGCTACACTGATAACATCTGGCAGGATTTTTTGAAAAGCTTTAATCCCTAAAACATTGGCTGGTTCATGCAACGGAGCCAGTTCAGCTAAACTCTCAATTTTTTTTAGTACTTCCGGAGTAATTACTACCGATTTATCGAAGAATTCGCCACCAGCAACCACACGATGTCCGACACCATCAATTTCATTATAGTTATGAATAATTTTCAGTGCTAATAATTGATCCAAGAGAATCTGAATCGCTGCCTCGTGATCGGCGACGTCAGTGGTAATTTCATATTTTTGCCCGCTGCCATACTTAATCGCAACGTGCCCATTTGGCATGGCAATTCTCTCAATAACCCCTTCAGCTAAGACTTGTTCCGCCGGCATTTCAAATAATTTAAATTTTAAAGTCGAGCTACCAGCATTAACCGCAATCATCTTGCTCATAATCTACTCCTCACTATTTTGAATTCAATAAAGCTTGTTTTTCCCACACTACCAAGTCATCAATAAATTTTTGTAACGCCACTTTGTCATCAAATGACGGAAATTCTCCTAACATCACTCGATCAGCTTGTCGCGCATCTGCCCCTCGCTTTTGTACAATCAAGATCGCCTTTTGCGCCTGTTCATTTAGGAATAAATCCTGTGGCAGGTTTAAAATTCCCTGTAGGAAAACTTGATCCTGCATCCAACCTAAGAGTCCCTTGGCTTCGGGGCTCTGGAATAGCTGGCTTGGAACTAAGAAAAATGCAAAGCCCCCAGCCTGAAGTTGGTTAACGGCCTGTTCCATCAAAAGATGGTGCACGTACGAATGTCCCATGTGGGAGTGGGTTTCATAATTTTGCACATTTTCATCAATTGGATAGTAGCCAACTGGCAAATCAGAAACCACAAGGTCAACTTGTGGAACGGCTAAGTCAGTTAAACTATCCTGCTGAACAAGTTCTAAAGATAATCGTTGCATTTGAGCACTAATACTAGCAACTGAGATCATCGAAGCATCATTATCGCTACCGAATCCGCTAACAGTTTTCGTCACTCGATCCTGGAGTTGATTCATAACGGCCGTCAATAAATTAGCAGATCCAACTGCAGGATCAAGAATCCGAAGCTGCTCTCGACCTGCTACTAGCCCTGCTGCTAAATAGCCTAACAGATCAGCAATTGTATCCGGAGTTATTTGATGAACAGCTTGAATATGATCTACTTTAGTCGCCTTAATCATGACCATTTGAATCGCTCTGCGAATATCCTGAGCATCCATTTTTTGATAATCAACCTTCTGGTACAAAGCTGTGAGTTCCTGAACCGTTTGCTTTGCAGGTAAACCGTTCTCGACTCGAACTGTCCGCTTGTCCAACAAGTTGTCAGCAGTTTCAATAAATGCATCTAGATAAGAAGTTTCTAGGCTATGCATTAACACCGTGGCTGATTGATCAAAAACTTGAAATAAAGCGGTCGTGCTGTTCTCAGTCAAAAAATCAACTCCTTTTCGGTGAGTTCACCTATGCCTATCTTACTCAATCAGTTCTAGTATTTCAAGGTGTGCCCAAGTGCTTTTCTGCAAAATGAGTCTTTGCCAATTGATAATGTCTAATCCGAGAATTATTTTGCTGAACAATTAGATTAGCTTGCTGTAGCTGGACTAATACTACGCAAGCAACCGTCGCCCAAAAAACTGCTCCAATCATTGTCAAACTAGCATTTCTCCGCCAGCATAGTCGTTGCAACAAATCGTTCTCCTCCAATCGTGATCTTGGTCAGCAAACGTCCTGAGTTAACCTGCCACTGAACCTGATCAACATCCGTTATGAGCGGCATGTATCCGCCTGCTAATGTCCTCATTTTTAGTTCATGTTTGGCTAGTTGCAAGCAATATACCTGTTGTTCCTTTGCACTAAATAACTCTAGTTTACTAGCCGTGACCTGACGAACTCTAAATTGAAACTGTGGATCCTCTATCACATCCAAATAGCGGTAAAATTGCGTTGTCCGTTGTGTATGCTGACTAACAGCCCCATTTAGCTTAAAAGCCAGTTGCATTAAATTAAACCCCATTGCAATTACAACAATTGTCACCAGTGTTTCAACTAGTGAATATCCATTTCGTTGCTTATTCATGATTGATCTCGATTTCATAGCACTTACGAACATGTTCCAGCCGTTGTTCGGTCTGGTTAATCCGCTCTCGGCTCCAGCTCTGATTGGTAACATAAAAAATCGTTGCACTACTAATTAAAGCGATACCCAAAAGTGCATCAGCTAACAACATTCCAGAACGCTCAAAAAGACTTGATTTCATTATGATAACAGCCCCATCCTAGTTGAATCTTTTGCAGAATCCAACGACGACTCGCTTCAGACCGCCAGGTAATTGTCTGGGGACTGACCGTCCCGTTTTTTGAAATTTTAATTTCATGCCAACTTGTCACTGAAAGCCCCGTTGGAACCCTGACCTCATGTTTAATCAAGCGCTGGTGTAAATAGGTTTCAAAACAAACTGCCTGATGGGGAGCTAGGGTTACCCAGGCTGGTGTTTGTTGGATTTTAGCCGTCACTAACGTTTGATTCCAAGCAACCGCAAAACTTTGCCAAAAACGTGGTTCTGAATTAATTTGGCGATTAAAAACGCGGGTTCCCCAAAGTAACGTTAACAAAATCAAACTGGTAATCGAAATTACTACTAAACTTTCTAGGAGGGTAAAACCTTTTCGCTTATTCTTGAGAAGCGTGATTATTTTTAATGACAATCTGTTCCTCCCGAGCTTGCTTCACTTGTTTATCCGTGAGGTAATCATGTGAAACTAGTTTATCAAAGCTAATCTGTGGGTCATCAAATTCATCGTAATAGGCATCTATTTGGGTCTGAACAACCGTCGTCATTGCCGCCCCGTGCACAGAATGTGCATGTTTCTTTTGAGCTCCTAAATTTGGAATAATAATCAATATTAAGAGCGAAATGATAAAGAGCACCACGGCCATTTCTATCAACGTAAAACCACTTCGTTTCATCAATAAACTCCTTTCAATGACTGATACATCGGCAACAGCATTTGTAAGTAAGTCAACCCAATCAATCCACCAATTATGACAAACGCAATCGGTTGAATCATTCCAATTAGTTGATTAGAACGACGAATTAGTTTTTGAAAGCAAAGTTCACTGTAGGCACTCAAATTATTGGCTAACGCCGTTTGCGAACTACCGTTATCGAAAAAGGTACACAACTCCACTCCCACAAATTGATTAGCACTTAAAATCTCGCTTAGCGATTCCCCCTGCTGTAGACCTCGTTTTAGCTGGTGCCCGATTTCTGCTAAAAAGGTCATTGCTTCAAAACTAGTTAAAATCTTTACCATTTCCCGCATTTCTAAACCACTCTGAAACAGAAGTGCTAGATTCGCAGTTAAATAGTAAGCATAGTAACTGCGAAACAGGCCTCCCAACAACGGAATCCGAATCAGTAGATTAGCTTGACTTAAGCGGGTTTGCCGTCGCCACCACCTAAGCCCCATGACCAACCCACCAATACCAAACATTCCAAGGAACAAAACTATCTCCCAATGAGTTGCAGGAGCTGGTTTTGCTAATAACGTAGTGGTCTGGGGTAATAGCACCGTTTTAATTAATATGAACACCCCACCTAAGATTCCTAACAAACACAGTGGATATAATGAAGCAGCTAGTAATTTTTGCCGTTGTTGCTGACGCAGTTGTAAAAAGCGACTTAAAGCAGTCATTCCTTGCACAAGATCCCCGTGTTCATCAGCCAATTTTAGTTGCTGGTAGGTGGGGACTGGCAAATGCTGCTGTAGTGCTGCCGGAAGGGAGGAACCCTGGATTAATTTATCCTGAATTTGTTTAACAATGGTTTGTTGTGAGGCTGAGACCGTCGCAACAAAATCTAAACCTGCTCGGATTGAAAAGCCTACTGTTACTAACTCGGATAATGTTGCAAAGAAAAATGCTTGATGGGCAATCCTAAAGTGCGGTTTTCTACCCAAAATGATATGCCATTTGCGTCGCACGACTAATCACTCCCTGTTCTTCTAATTGCAACAACTGTTTGCGCCAATCGGTTAAATCAGCTGCTGGTTGTTTAAAAAAATTATGATCAATTACGGTCAGTAAAGCTTTTTGTTGATTGGTAGTGGTGGGAAGCAATCGTTGATACACGATGGCCGAAACTGCCGCTTCTAATTGTGATTGCTTGACGCCTAATTCTAGTAGTCGCTGCATACTTTTTAAGGGACTACGAGCGTGAACCGTACTAAACACTAAATGCCCAGAAAGAGCAGCACGAACCGCAATATTAGCAGAAACCCGATCCCGAATTTCACCAATAATAAAAACATCCGGACGTTCCCGTAAGCCAATTTTTAAGAGACTTTCAAACGACATATCCGCAGGTGGATTTACCTCTAGTTGTAGAAAGCGTTCTTCATAGATTTCAACTGGATCTTCAATTGCTAAGACTACCTGGGTCGTTGGCAATGAACGAGCTAATTGATAAATCGTGGTGGTCTTGCCAGCGCCCGTTGGCCCAGAAAATAAAAACAAACCGCGCCGTTGCATCAACTGCTGCAAATGTTGTTGCTGATTGCCAGCAAAAAAGTGTACTTGCTGCTGATCAAGCTGATAAATAACTCGAAGTACTAACGACTCGTGCCCATTAAAATTTCCTACCGTTGAAAGCCGTAATCGCAACCGTTCTTTTTGCAGGGAATAGGTCATCGTTCCAAGCTGTGGTCGCCGCTTTTCAGAGATTGCCATCCCACTTTGGTATTTACAATAGGTAATCAAACGTTGGGCCACCGTGAAGGATAGTTCTGATAACTGGATAACCCCCTTACTAGTGTGCATCCGTACTTCGTAGTTTGCTGCCTTAGGTAAAAAATAAATATCTGATGCTGTTTGCGCAACGGCTAAGCGCATAATTTCAGCAAATAAATTAGTAATTTCCATCACTTCACATCCTTTCAGTTTAAATACGCTAAACAAGTCCCGTTCAGGACAAGAACTCTTTAATTTATTTCGAGCTTTTATTTAGTAAACTCACAAAAATTTTCCCTAGCTTGCGACAATCCCGCTTGATTGTCAGTTGAAGCGGACGGCTAAATAACGCCACCCCTGCTTGCCAAACTAAAAAGGAGCGCGATTACGATTGTAATCGTGCCCCTTTTGGTTTAACTTAATTATTTGAATTAGCGGGTAAAACAGCTGCTTCATAGACATCTTGCACATCATCATCTTCGGATAATTCGTCAATTAGCGCACTGTATTGATCAACTTTATCTTCCGGAACTTCAGTCGTTGTCTCTGGAAATAACCGAACTTCAGCAGTATCTAACTGATACCCGGCCTGCTGTAAAGCATCCCGAACCGCTGTCATGCTAGTTGGTGCAGTGAAAATTTGATATTCACTATCGGTGGCTTTCATGTCATCGGCACCTGCATCAAGCGCTGCTAATAACATCGTATCTTCATCATCTGTGGTTGTGTCTCGCAATACAGAAACAAACCCCTTCCGATCAAACATATACGAAACCGATCCATTGGTTCCAAGTGAACCACCATGATGGGTAAAGGCGGAACGAATGGCTGCTGCGGTTCGGTTCTTATTATCTGTTAAGGCAGAAACCATAACTGCAGTCCCTCCAGGACCGTAGCCTTCGTAAGTTACTTCTTCAAACTTAGCACCACCAACACCAGAGGCTTTATCTAAAGCCCGCTGGACGTTATCTTTGGGCATATTAGCTGCCCGTGCTTTTTCCAGTTCTAACCGTAGTTGGGGGTTACTTTCTGCATCGACTCCTCCAACCTTAGCTGCCTGATATAAATTACGTGAGATTTTTTGGAAAATCTTGCCCCGTTTTGCATCCTGGGCGTTTTTACGGCCCTGAATATTATGCCATTTTGAATGTCCAGACATAATTCAGCACTCCTCTCTCTAGCGAAAATTAAACAAACTAACTATAACAAATAAACCAAAGCGAATCAAACTTCACGAGATTTAGTCGACTGCCGTGCTTTTAAACCAAATGATAACAAAACATTATTAGTAGTTAGTTGTTCGTTATCCATTAACTTTGTCAACATCCGCATGGCGACTGCTCCAATGTCATAGAGCGGTTGCGTAATACTTGACAAGCTGGGCCTAGTAATCTCTGTTAATTTGGTATCGTTACTAGTCACAACTTCAAATTGATCTGGCACCTGTATCCCATGATCGGTCAGTGAATTAACGACTCCTGCAGCCAGCTCATCATTGCTAACCATGGCCGCCGTGGCCTGTTGTTGTACTAGGCGGTGTCGGAGACGGTAACCAGCTTGATAGTTTCCATCCCGTGCTTCAATCAAGAGTTCTTTACGAAACGGAATTCCTGCGTGCGCCAATGCATCACGATAACCCTGAATGCGGAAACTTTTATTAATGGCGAGCTCCAAATCATCAGCAACGAAAGCAATCCGTTCGTTGCCCGTTGCAATTAATTGATTTACCTGGGCATAAACGGCCTTTTGATAATCAATGTTAACACTCGGCAGTTGTTGCTCTGCATCAACCGATCCGGCTAAAACAACGGGTAAGTGCTCAGTTTGTAATTCCTTGCGAACCATCTCAGACAACTGATTCGTCATAAAAATCAAACCGTCAACTTGCTTCGAAAACAACGTATTGAGGGCCTGAATCTCCTTTTGTGAATTCCCATCAGAATTAGTCAAAATGATATTATATTCATACATCTCCGCAATGTCGTCAATTCCTCTTGCTAGAGCCGCAAAATAATCATTGGTCACGTTGGGAATGATCACTCCAACCGTCGTCGTCTTCTTACTAGCCAATCCACGTGCCACGTCATTGGGTCGATAATTTAACCGCTTGACAACCGCTAAAACCTTCTCTTTAGTGTCTGGTCTTACGTTATGATTGTGGTTTACAACTCGAGAAACAGTTGCCATTGACACGCCCGCTTCTCGTGCCACGTCATAAATTGTAACTGATTGTTTTTTTCTCAAGTCCTCACTCTTTTCTTACTCAAATTTATCGCTTAGCTTTTAGGACTATAGAGTAACCGTTTTCACAAAAGATTGTCAAGATAAAAAAAGATTTGAAGCAAAGCTTCAAACCCCCTCTCATTCAGAAACTATTCTTCTGTTTGATCGCCGTGATCATCTAAGGTATTGATACCCTTTGCGTCATTAGTGAACTGATCATCAATTTTCACGGTAATATCATCATTTTCATCGGTCTCAGGTTGACCACTATCATCAGTTGTTCGTACTCGTAAATAAGCTTGTAATTGGCTCAGATCGTCCTTCAAATCGTTTAACTTATCGTTAACTTTTTGAGAAGTTACATTCAGTGAATCTTTATAGTTACCCATCGTTTCAGTCAATGAGTCGCGGGTATCTGCAAGGGTGTCCGCAGCATACAAAGCATAGTCAACGGCCCGATCTTTAGCATCCTCAACAGTTTCTAAGGCATCAATCTTTAGTTTCCGCTGTTTTTCTTCATCAAGCATCCGAAATGCTAGATAAGCAGCAGTTGAAGTTAACAAACCACCCATTAACAAACCTGTTTTTATTTTCATGATTTCTAAGCTCTCCTGTTATTATTTGCTTGCCCTGGCTGTTTCTTTTTTCGACTAAACAATCCAGAAATCTTTCTTGAAATCGATTTAACCATCGAACGTTTAGCCATCATCTCCATGCGCTGATTCAATCGATCAGTCGCTGTTTGAACCGTATGGTTAACTTTGGAAACCGAGGTGCCAACCTCTGCTGCTGCCTGAAAAACAGGGTCAAGCTGGTCAATTCGCTCGTTAAAGTTTTGTAGAAGCTGGTTAGTATCGTTAGTAAGTTGATCAATGTTTTTAGTTACATCCGATAGACTCTGGTCAACACCATCCAATACTTTGACGAGCCTAACTAAGCAGACGCACATGAAAATTACTAGTACCGCAAATGCAATTGCTGCAATTAAGGCTGCAATTTCTCCAAAAGTCATTAGTTTCCCCTCCTATATGTTGTTAACAAATTAAGAATATCATTAATCACCTCTGGTGACAATTTATCCCCGTTTTAATTGTTTAAAGACCTCTACTTTTGGTAGAATTAATTCAACTTAGACTGAATGGAGCTCCGTTATGAATTCAATTATTGAAACGATTAATACCGCCGCTGCTGTTACCCAGCAACAGCTAACTAATTTTTTAGCTAAATTTGATTGGGATCAACTTATTGGGGTGCTTCTTTCAAAAATCATCAGTATTGTACTGATTTCAATTCTCTTTTTGATTATTGCCCAAGGTGGTCGCCATTTAATTGCCCGCGTCTTTCAAAAAAATCAACAAAAATTTGCCGCAAAAAATCCCCAAACTACGATCGTCAAGTCGAAACGTCGTAATCAGACCTTTTATAGCTTGGTTGAGAATGCCTACTACTACTTGGTAGTTTTTTTCTGGCTTTACTCAATTCTGTCAATTATCGGGATTCCCGTGGGAACGTTGATTGCCGGAGCCGGAATCTTCAGTTTAGCCGTTGGTTTAGGCGCCCAGGGATTTGTGAGTGACATTGTAAGTGGCTTTTTTATCATTTCAGAACAACAACTCGCGGTCGGTGAACATGTCATCATTAATAATATCGATGGAACTGTTAGTGCGGTAGGGTTACGCACAACGCAAATTAAAACCGATAATGGAACCCTCAACTTCATCCCCAATCGAAATATTACTACGATTGCAAATCTCTCCCGCAGTAGCATTCAAACCAGTATTAATGTTCGCATCACTCCCGAAACAAATTTGAAAGCCGTTGAAAAAATCATTCAACAGACCAATGAAAAATTAAAGGGGCAACAGGCAGCTGTGCTTGAACAACCCGTTATTCTTGGCCCTGTGTATCTTAATGATGGTTCTCTAGCAATTCAGACTAACGTAACTACTAAAAGTGGAACAGAAAGTTTGGTGCAGGCAACCTACCTAGCTGCCTACCTAGAAGCGCTAACTCAGGCCGGTATTGAGCTCCCTCTCTCGCCCCAGTCGGTTCCGGTTCCAGCGAGTCCAGCAAATGTAGCTAACCAACCTCAGGCGCCTACCACGAATCCGCTCAAACATTAGTCAAAAAGGAAGCTGTAATCAGCTTCCTTTTTGACTGGCTTACCACCATTGATCAAGCTTATCCGCTAGCTTTCGTAGTGCCTGGGCGCGATGGCTAATCTCATTTTTTTCTGCTGCTGACATTTCTGCCAAGGTCTTTTGTTTGGCCGGAACAAAAAACAAGGGATCATAGCCAAACCCGTTTTGACCGCGTGGTTCGGTTAAAATTTCACCGGCAAGCGTTCCAGAAACAGCTAACGATTCCCCGGTCGGTTTCATCACTACTAAAGTAGTATGAAAATAAGCATTTCGATCATCCGCATGCGCCAACTTTTTTAATAATTTAGCATTATTTGCAACATCATCATGATCCCCAGCGTAACGGGCCGAATAAATCCCCGGCTCACCGTTAATTGCTGGTACCACCAGTCCTGAATCATCCGCAATTACCGGTTGCTGCAATTGCTGACTAACTGCTTGGGCTTTGATTTGCGCATTTTCAGCAAAAGACTGCCCAGTTTCCACAACGGGAGCTAATTCTTCAAAATCACCGGCTCCATGGACTTCATAACCTTTTGGAACGAGCATCTCTTGAAACTCACGAATTTTATTTGCATTTTGTGAAGCAATTACAATCACTTTATTTGTCATTGGTTTGCAACTGTTGATAATCAATCAGTTGCGCCACCACCTTTCTGTTGAGCCACTGTGAGGCTACCTGAGCAAATCTGTTAGGATTAGCTGTGGTATAAAACCGACAACTACCAGACCCAGTTTTCTCCAATTGATTTTCATTTTCCAATAATTGCTGCGCCGTTGCAATAGTTGCAATCCCAGGATCAATCAGCCGTACCTGAGGGGCAACCGCTTGCTGGATTAAAGAGGAGATGATTGGGAAATGGGTGCAGCCAAGGATCAAAGTATCAATTTTACTTTGTAAAAGTGGTGCTAGACTTTCTCGCACAATTTTTTGGTCAATGCTAGTCTGATAATTGCCCGCTTCAACCAGTGGAATTAGCTTAGGACAAGCCAGCTCAACTACCTCACAAGTGGGATCTAACTGATGAATAGCATCTCGATAAGCATGACTAGCAACTGTTCCGCGCGTTGCAATTACGCCAATTTGATGGTTCCTAGTTGCCTGAACAGCGGCGCGACTCCCTGGTTCAATTACACCGATAACCGGGATCGGCAACGTATTTTGCAGTGAAGCTAAGGCAACCGAAGTCGCTGTGTTACAAGCCACAATCATCAATTTGGCCTGCTGGCGGACAAAAAAAGAACCGATTGCACTACTATAGGCACGAACTGCCGTTGGTGATTTTTCACCGTAAGGTAAATGTTGTTCGTCGCCTAAAAATAAAAATTGTTCCTGCGGAAAGGTCCTTAGAGCTGTTTTTAAAACTGTCAGCCCTCCGACGCCGGAATCCATCATTGCAATTGGTGCTGGTTGCATAGTTCTTCCCTCCTAATGTATTTCAGTATACTATAAAGTGCGTCCAGTTGATTTATTTCTGAAGTCAGTATGGTAGAATGTATCATGTAACAATTGGATTGGAGAGAATTTAATGAGCAAACCTGCAAAAAACGATTATGACCAATTTTTCCAAGGAGCGGCTGCTGACGAAGCCTGGCCAGTATTGTTATTACGAGATGTTCTACTACCAAATCTCTTAGAAAGAGATTTACATGATATTTTATACTGGGCAGGAAAAAATTTGGCAATTAAGTTCCCACAAACTACCGAGTCACTGGTTCACTTTTTTGAGGTCAGTGACTTTGGCAACCTGGTACTCACAAAGCAAACGGCAGACAAAACTACCTGGAAGTTAAGTGGTCCTACGATTTCAAAACGACTAGCTGCCGATCAAGATGCCGACTTCATGCTAGAAACAGGTTTTCTAGCTCAAACACAGCAACAAACCACGGGACTGATTACCGAAGCTGAATATAAACTACGCAACAAAGGAATCATCGAAATTATGGTTGTTTCCGATAGTAATCAACCCCTGCCCTACTAGACAGCGTTAGCATTAAAAAAATCCTGAAATGATTTCATTTCAGGATTTTTTATTAGGCAGCATATTCAGCAAATAACTTTTGCAACTGTTCTTTGGAATGATAGCCAACCACTTGATCAACAATCTGACCATCTTTTTTAATCAGTAGTGTCGGAATGCTCATGATCCCAAGACTGCTAGCCGTTGCTTTATTATCATCAACGTTCAGTTTGCAGAATTTAATTGTATTGTCTGCTTCTGCCATCTCCTCAATAACTGGACTTTGCATCTTACAAGGTCCACACCAAGGAGCCCAAAAGTCAATTACAGTAAGACCAGTCGCTGTTTCTGCTGCAAAGTTTTCATCATTAATTTCGTGCACCATAATAATTCCTCCTTGTTTTAGAACTTACATATTGTAAGTATATGGACTATTCCCATCAAATGCAACCATCTTGCTTAAAACCTTATTTAAAGGTCACAACCGTGGCTCCATCACCACCAGCACTCGGCGGGGCAAAGGAAAATTTTTGTACCTGACGATGGCGACTAAGTACCTTGGTAACCCCCGTTCGCAAGGCACCCGTACCTTTTCCGTGAACAATCGTTACCGTGGGGTAACCTGCTAACAAAGCTGCATCTAGATATTGATCAAGCCGGTGCATCGCATCATCATACCGAACTCCTCGCAAATCTAAAGTCGTTGGAACTGCTGCGGACTTAGTTCTCCGCACCATTGGCGTTCCTTTGGTAGGTTGTTGCCGATTTCCCTGCTTTTCCAAATTACTTTCTGCAACCTTCATTTTCAAAATACCCAACTGGACTTCCCAGTTTTGCTGACCAAGCTTTCGGAGTAAGACCCCCTGCTGTCCATAGTTTTTAACCAAAACATCATCACCAACTCGCAGGGTTTGTCTGGCCTTCGAACGTTTTAAAACACGATTTTTTCGCAAGGCAGGTTGCTGCTCTAAAGCATTAAGTTTTCCCTGATCGGCAATAATCTCATTCTCTTTAACTCCTCCTTGCAAGTCACGCTGCTTTCGGTGTAAATCATCAATTACAGCTTGGGCCTCCCGTTTAGTCTTGGCAACTAACTGGTTAGCTTCACGTTTGGCTTGATTTACTAACTGTTCCCGCTGCGCCTGAAACTGTCCAAAGTGATCTTGTAATTCTTGCTGTAATTCGGTGGTGGCTTTCAATTTTTCCGCTAGTTGGGTGGACCGTTCGCGCGCCAGTCGGGTTTGTTGCGTTAATTCCGTAATCATTCGATTCAAATCTTGGTCGGTCTCATCCGTGTAAGCTGTTGCTTGGTTCACAATCTGTTCACTAAGCCCCAGCCGGCGGGCAATCTGAAGGGCATTACTTTGGCCCGGAACGCCCATCAACAATCGATAGGTTGGACGGAGAGTTTCTTCGTCAAACTCCATGGAAGCATTTTCAGTAGCAACATGATTATACGCATAGGCTTTTAGCTCTGGATAGTGTGTTGTAGCCAAAACCGTGCTGTGCAACCGCTCAATCGCATCTAAAATGGCCATTGCGAGTGCTGCCCCTTCGCTCGGGTCAGTTCCAGCCCCTAATTCGTCAATCAATACTAAACTGCGTGCCGTCGTTTGCTGAAGGATCTGAATAATATTATCAAGATGAGAAGAAAAGGTACTTAAGTTCTGCTCAATTGACTGTTCATCCCCAATATCAGCAAAGACCTCATCAAAAACCCCAACTTGACTCCCTTCATCTGCGGCAATGAATAGGCCCGATTGTGCCATCAATTGCAAAAGACCAAGTGTTTTCATCGTGATGGTTTTTCCACCAGTATTCGGGCCGGTGATGATCAACTGGCGGCAATCTTGATTAAGCTCAATCGAATTTCCCACCACCCGATCTAAGGGAATCAATGGATGCCGAGCGGTTTTTAAGTGCACCTCATTTCTTATCGATAACTTCGGTTTCGTAGCGTGCAAAAATCGTGCGTAACGCGCCTTAGCATTAATCAAATCAAGATGCCCTAGCTGAGTGGCATTAGCAGCTAGATGCGCCCCCTCTGGTCTTAATTCATCAGAAAGTTCCGCCAGAATCCGTTTTTCTTCTTGCAGAGCCGCCTTTTGTTGAAACCGTAGCTGGTTATTAAGCTCCACTACTGCTTGCGGTTCCACGTACAGCGTTTGTCCAGACGCACTTTGGTCGTGTACGATTCCGCCAAATTGCTGTTTTGCTTCAGCTTTTACTGGAATCACATAGCGGTCATCCCGAATGGTAATTACAGTATCACTTAGATATTTTGCCCGCTTTCCATGGATATAACCGTTCATTTTTGTTTTAATCGTAGCCTGGGTTTGCTCAATTTGATGTCGCAGTTGTTGCAACTGCTGAGAAGCAGTATCCAACAGCCAGCCCGTAGCATCAACTGATTGGAGCAAGCGTTGGTTCAGCTCTGGAAGTGCGACCAATTGCTCGTTTAAGGAATAGAGTGTCAATAATTCGACGTGATCACTTTCAAGTTCAGTAAAAAATTGATTAATTCGTTGAACTGTTTGTAGAATTTGACTAAACTGCGCTAATTCTTTCCCGTTTAGGTTAGCTCCTATTTCTAAACGTTTGAGTGGCTGATCAACGGCCACGAGGCGAGGCAACGGCAGTGGCTGATTCAAACGATCTAAGTGCACTCCATCATCCGTTTCATCCAATTGCTGCTGAATCAAGTCTGGGTCGCTGGTCGGAAAGAGTTGATCTAATTCTAATTTGCCTAAATCTGTCGCTAAGTAGTCGCGAATTTGTGTTTTGATTTTTTTATATTCTAATGTTTTTAAAATTTTTTTATTCATGAAAACCTCGTCTAAGGTAACAATAACCGTGGCACACTGGTTACCAATAGTTGTGCAATGGTTGAGTTATCATATAAAGCTATCAACCAGCTCAGTTGGAGTAACAAGAGCCCACTGAGTAGTATTTTACTCAAAATAATACTGGTTACTAAGCCAACCACCCCACCTAACAAGCTATTAAATTGTTTAATAAGGGGCACATGCGCAACCACATTTAGCATGCGTGCCAGCAACCTTACCAGAATAGTTGCGATTAACAATGCCGAAAAGAACCCCAGACCGCGGTAAAAATTTAAATGCACCGGATTATGGTTTACAACCAATAGGTTGCCAATCGCTTGGTAGCAAACCGCAAAAAAATCAGTCGTGAGTAGTGCAAAGCCCAGCACCAGCAAAACTCCTAAAAAGCCAACCAACTCCCTTACAAAGCCACGGTGAAGACCATGAAAAAAGGCCGTCAGCATTACCAATAATAATATAATTGAAAGTATCATGCTTGATTATCCTTTTCGTGAGTTGTCGTTTGCAAATCATCAAGTTGTAGTTGCAAATCTAATTGTTTAGAAATGGCATTAAAGGCCACTAGGAGGGCTGCATCAACGGAGTTTAAATCCGATGCTTGCTGTTTAATAGTTGCTAACTCGTGATTCAAAATTTGAGCGACTGATTGCATGTGCTCATCTGAAGCAGTTCCGATAAACGTATAGCTTTTTCCATCAATGTCTGTTTTAAATCGTTTTTTTTCAACCACGAGAACGCCTCCTGCCAATGATTTTATTTTAGCACGAATAATTAAAAAGGTACCAACCCGATTGTTGGTACCCAAAAGCTAACGTTGACTAGCGAACGTCATCTGGATTAAGGAAAGTATTGAGGGTTTCTTGTACCATTTCCCATTCCTTATCATCATTGATTGCTTCTAATTCACCATCTGAAGGAGCCGTTGGATCGGCATCCTTCGGTAGGGCATATGCTTCAATATTTAACTCATCATGCCCTTCTTCCTCAGCTGGGTACATCAAAATGTATGAGCGTTGGTACTCGTCAGATGTAAAGGTTAGCAATTCGTTATAGAGCAATTCGTTACCATCTTCATCAATCAGCGTAAGCTGTTCTGGTTCTTCTGCCATCTCAAGGCCTCCCTAATTACTGGTGGTTCCGATCCAAGTATCCTTGTAAAATCAACTCGGCAGCCACTTTATCAATTACCTTTTTCCGTTTTGCACGCGAAACGTCAGCTTTTTCAATCAGCATCCGTTCGGCTTCCACGGTTGTCAGCCGCTCATCTTCATAATCAACCGGAAGGTGAAAGCGGGCTTGTATCATTTTACCATATCGCTTAGAAGCCTTAACTCGAGGACCCATGGTATTATTCATGTTCTTTGGCAAGCCAACGACCACTTTGGAAACTTGATAGTCGTTTATCAATTCACCTACACGATCCAAACCAAACTGATGATCAACTTCATTAATGGGAATAATTTCAATCCCCTGTGCCGTCCAACCTAAAGCATCGCTAATGGCAACTCCCACTGTTTTGGAACCGACATCTAATCCCATAATTTTCATGTTTAAATCCTAACCCTGCTGGTGCAGTCTGCTAATCAGTACTTACCTCGGTCAGCCACTGTCTTGCAGCAGCCAGTGCTTGAGGCATCCCGGCTGGATTCTTGCCACCAGCTTGAGCCAGATTGGGACGACCACCACCCCCACCGTCAATTTGAGGGGCGATTGCCCGGATTAAATCACCGGCTTTCAGGCCTGCTTGAACTTGGTTTGCTGCCACTGCAACTAATAAATTCGCTTTGTCACCAGTCGTGGCGCCTAACACCAGCACATCAGATAGGTGTTGATCGCGCCACTGATCCGCCAGTACACGTAGCTGATTCATATTAGTATCTGCTAAGCTGCCAGCAATCAACGTCCGTCCATTAATAGTTTCTGGTTGAGAAAACAACTGGTGAACAGCTTGTTGGGCTAACTGAGCCTCTAACGACTCCTGCTTACTTTCCAGTGACTTGATTTGCTGTTGTAACTCTGAAACTCGGTCGAACGTTTGCCCAACAACTGGTGCTTTGACAGCAGCTGCAACCTTATGCAACTGGCGATCTTGTTCGTTAAGATACTCAAAGGCCGGTTGCGAAGTGAGTGCTTCGATTCGACGAATTCCCGCTCCAATCCCCGTTTCATTAGTAATTTTAAACAAGCCAATTTGGCTAGTATTTTGAACGTGGTCGCCTCCACAAAACTCAACGGAAAAATCCCCCGCTTTAACAACTCTAACCTGATCCCCATATTTATCATCAAACAGGGCAATCGCCCCCATCTTGCGACCTTCTGCCTGACTGGTCACGACCGTTTCGACAGGCAAACTCGCAAAAATTTGTTGATTAACTAGCCGTTCCACCTGTGCCAACTCTCGTTGTGTTACGGCTTTCGCATGGGTAAAATCAAACCGTAGATATTCCGGTTTAACCAAGGATCCCGCCTGTTGGGTGTGGTTTCCTAGGACGGTTCGCAAGGCCTGGTCAAGCAGATGAGTAGCTGTATGATTGCGTTCAACGCCCCGGTGATAGGCACGATCCACTTCTAAGCGGTAGGTTTGATCGGTTTGTAGCGGCTCCTTGATTCGAACCGTATGCAAATTTTGTCCATTAGGTGCGTGCTGCACATCCACCACTTCAGCGACCTCTGTCCCAGCTTGCGTATAAATCTTACCAATATCCGCTACCTGACCACCCATTTCAGCATAAAATGGCGTTTGGTCAAAAACAACTTCACAGGTTGTTCCAGCTCCTGTACTTTGCGAGACTATCGCTTCATCAGCAATGATTGCCACTGGTTTCGCCGCTTTAACCGTGAGCTGCTGATAACCAACGTACTCACTAGGTTGCTTAATCTCTAGCAGTAGGTCTCGTTGTACTTTCATTGAACCCTGGTCACTTCTCGCTTTCCGAGCCCGAGTTCGTTGCTGCTCCATTTCGGCATTAAATCCAGCCGCATCAACTTGTAACCCATGATCACTGGCATATTCAGTGGTTAGTTCTAGGGGAAATCCGTAAGTATCATAAAGCTTAAAGGCCTGGTCACCCGAGATTTCAGTATGATTTTGTGACTTAGCCGCATTAATTACTTGATCCAAAAGGTTTAGGCCATCAGTTAACGTGGCATTAAACCGTTCCTCTTCGCTACGAATTAGCCCTTGAATGTATTCACTTTGTCGTAAAACATCTGGATAATGTTGTTGCATAATCTGCCCGACGACGGGTACTAACTGGTATAAAAAAGCGCTCTTGATTCCGAGTTGTCGACCGTTAACAGTTGCTCGTCGTAAGAGCCGCCTGATAACATAGCCACGACCTTCATTAGCTGGCAAAGCCCCGTCGCTAATGGCAAAGGTAATGGTTCTAATATGATCCGCAATCACTTTAAAAGCAACATCGTCTTGCTGATTCTTACCATAAAATCGTTGATCGCTGAGTGCTGCCGTTTTCTTAATAATCGGCATAAACAAATCAGTTTCAAAATTAGTCGGTGCATCTTGGAAAATTGAAAGCACTCGTTCTAATCCCATCCCGGTATCAATATTTTTACGTGGCAAGGGTTCATAATGATCGTCAGCAGTGTGATTAAATTGCGAAAAAACAATGTTCCAAACCTCTAGGTAACGCTCGTTTTCTCCCCCAGGATAATTTTCTGGATCATCGGGGTCAAGTTGATCGTAAGCTGGACCACGATCATAAAAAATCTCTGAATCGGGGCCAGAAGGTCCCTGACCAATATCCCAGAAGTTGTCTTTAATTGGAATTAAGTGGTCAGCCGACACCCCTGTTTTTTCCCACAGCGCCTTTGTTTCTTGATCTTTCGGGTAGTACGTAACGAATAGTCGTTTTGGATCCCAGCCAAACCAACGCTCACTTGTTAACAATTCATAGGCCCAGGGAATCGCTTCGGCTTTAAAATAGTCTCCCACCGAAAAGTTGCCAAGCATTTCAAACAGGGTTTGATGTCGGGCGGTTTTCCCAACATTTTCAATATCATTAGTTCGAATACTCTTTTGAGAACTAGTCATTCTTGGATTTTCAGGTACTACAGAACCATCAAAATATTTTTTCATCGTGGCCACTCCGGAATTAATCCAGAGCAGGGTGGGATCATCTCTTGGAATTAATGAAGCACTTGGAACAATCTGGTGTCCCTTCTCGTGAAAAAAATCCAGAAACATTTGCCGAAGCTCACCGCTACTAAGTTGTTTCATTGTCTGCCTCCATCAAAATAAAAAACACCCTTGCATGCAAAGACGCCAAAACGCGGTACCACTTTGCTTGCAACGATGTCATGTCGTTAACCTCTTTAATCCTATAACGCGGAAACCGAAAACTAATTGGGTAGCACCAAAACGTAACCTAGCAACATTGGTTCTCAGTTAGCCAATTTCCTGTAGTGCTAGTCTTTTCATTAGGCATGTCCCATTAACAACTAATTATAGCGATGCCACCCCGGAGTGTCAATTACTGATACCGCTCTGAATTACGTTTTTTTTGCTTCTTCTGGGCACGAATCTGATTACGCACAGCAATTTTATGTTGTTGCTCATCCGTTCGTTTGATGGCCTGCTTAATCTTTTTCTTATACCCGGGTTTGACTTTTTTTTGCTTCTTTTTGATCATTCCCAACGTTGCACCGGTCAATTGATCATGATGACCACGATAGTTTGCGCGCCGATCACGTTCATAGTAATCAACGAGCTGTCCATTTTTAAGCTGTTTTGGCGTAAACTTAATCCCCATTTTTTCCAGGGCTGTTATCTGAGAATCATCGTCTGGACCATAGATGGTGATTGCGGTCCCGGGCATCCCATTACGTCCTGTTCGCCCGACTCGATGAATAAAATACTCCAAATCGCTCGGCAATTCATCGTTAATTACCAAGGAGACCCCAGGAATGTCGATACCTCTAGCGGCCAAATCAGTGGCAACTACAAACTGGTAATCTAGTGCTTGAATCTGTTTCATCACGCGTTTTCGTACCCGCGGTTCCATTCCACCGTGCACTTTGGCAACCCGCAACCCTTGCTCTTGTAAAAAACCCTGTAGCTGATCAACCCGCTCACGTGTGTTTGCAAAAATCAGAGCCAAGTATGGCTGTCCCATGGTAAGCAACTGGTACAAGAGCTGATTACGATCCTGACCTTTGTCAGATAACAACCAGTTTGAAACGTCATGATTAATCACCGTTTCCGTCGGGATATCATCAATAACTGGATTCTTCATGTATTTACGCAAAAACGGTTGCAACTTGGGAGGGATCGTCGCAGAAAAAACCATCATTTGTAAATTTGCTGGCATCCGCGCAGCTAGCTGATCAACGTCACCCAAAAATCCCAAATCTAACGTCATGTCTGCTTCATCAATCACTAGTTTGGTAGCTAAATTAAGGGCCAGATGTTGACCACGAGCTAAATCCAATAAGCGTCCGGGAGTCCCAACCACAATCTGAGGTTGATCACGCTGTAGTTTTTCAATCTGACGTTCCTTGTCAGTACCACCAACATAATTAGCAATCCCAATTGGATTAGGACTGTGACCAACTAATTCTTGGAGGTTATGATAAATCTGATATGCGAGCTCTCGACTAGGAGTTGTGATAATGACTTGCGGTTGCTTGTTCGCCGGTTCAATTGCATTAACTAATGGCAATAAAAAGGCGTGCGTTTTTCCGCTACCCGTAGCCGACTTTCCGACCACACTTTGCCCACGTTGAATGGTTGGAATCACTTTCATTTGAATCGGGGTTGGTCGTTTAAATCCAAGGTCTTGCAAGGCTTCCAGTAAAAATGGTTGCAAATGATAATTTTGAAATGTCGCACCCATAATGGTTAATTCCTTTCTGATCGGTAATCACTTACCAGCTGATTTAGTTCTGAAATCACCTGGTTGATTTCATGTTCATCTTTGGCAACCGCCCCACTGGCCAGAGCATGTCCGCCACCTCCGTGTCGTTTAGCTAATTCATTAATTTCTGGTTCTTTTGACCGCAAGCGGATCCGATAACTCTGATCTTTTTGCTGGACAAAAATCGCCCATGCTACTACTGATTTAATATTGCCCGGTAACGGAACCACCGCTGACGTACTTTCATCACCAAGCTCCAGTGACTGAATTATTTGGTTAGTAAGTACCACAAAAGCTGCTCCAGCAGCAGAAATCGTTAAATTCTGATATACATAGGCTGATAAGTGCGCTAAAGGAACATCGATTTCATCCTCTTTTTCAGCCACGGCGGTTAAAGAAAAATCGTGTTTAGTCAGTTCACTGGCCACTTGAAAAGTATGGCTGGTAGTTGCTGGATACTTAAATCTTCCGGTATCACCCACAATCCCCGTATAGAGTAATTGCGCAGCTTGGTTAGACATTTTTAGTTCAGCAATGGCTGCATAAAAATCATAAATCATTTCTGAAACACTAGAGGCTTGTTCATTGACCCACATTAAATCTCCGAAAGGATCATCATTTGGGTGGTGATCAATTTTAATTAAAGCGTCCCCCTGGCGGTAGCGCTGATCATCGATTCGCGGCTGGTTGGCGGTGTCAACAACTACTACCAGTGCGTGGCGATAGGTTTCATCATCAATCTCATCGGTCTTGCCTAACCACGCTAATCCCGGATACTGCTTTCCCACACAATATACTTGCTTAGTTGGAAAAGTAGCTCTTAAAATTGCGGCCAATCCCATTTGTGAACCGATGGCATCAGGATCAGGGCGCTGATGCCGATGAATAATAATGGTGTCGAACTGCTCGATTTTTGCAAAGATTGCTGTTTGGATATTATTCATAGTTTTCCCTTCATATTTCAATGTCAATATCTCAGTATAACGCATCTTTACAAACTAGCCAATTTCTATTTAACTTCTAGTGGCAAGGTTAAATTAGTAAAATGCAAATTAGCTAAATTTGTCACCGTCAGCCCCAATAACCGAATTCCACCCGGCTTAGACGGTAGCGTGGTTAGTATCTGCATTGCGGCTTCTTGTAGTTCATCAACATCGTTTGAGAAAAAATCGCTCCGTGTTAACCGCCGAGTGCGCGTCGTAAAATCAGCATAGCGAACTTTTAAAACTAATGTTTTCCCGTGTAGTTGGCTTTTTTGTAATCCCGAGCAAACCTCTTTCGCTAATCTTGATAAGACCGTTTGCATCGCAGATAACTCCGTCAAAAAATGGCGGAAGGTCTCTTCCTTCCCTAAGGATTTTCGCAGACGCTGTCCGATAACCGGCCGATCATCAATACCACGTACCCGCCGATACAAAATATAACCCAACTTACCAAACTGGTTAATTAACAGCGCCTCTGACAACTGGTAAAGATCAGCTCCTGTTTTAATCCCCAGTTGCTCCATTTTGATGCTAGTCTGTTTGCCCACTCCACGAAAACGCTGAATTGGTAATCGCTTCAAAAATGGCAGCGCCTCCTGCTCGCTAATCATGGTCATTCCCGCAGGTTTTTGATAGTCAGAGGCTTCTTTTGCTAAAAACTTACAGTATGAAATCCCCGTTGAACAAGTTAAATGGGTCTTTTCCCAAATCTCACTTTGCAAGAGATGGGCCAACCAGACTGGATTGTCAACGTTCATTCGATTGTCAGTTATGTCGAGATAGGCTTCATCAAGGGCAACACTTTCAATTTGATCAGTATACTCATGAAAAATTTGATGAATCTGATCAGAAACCATTCGAAATAAAGTAAAATCAGGCTGAAAGAAAACTGCTTGTGGACACAGTCGTCTAGCTTGTTCAGCCGGCATGGCGGAGTGAATACCAAACTGACGCGCTCGATAATTAGCGGTAGTAACCACTCCACGACCACCGGTTAAATTAGGATCTTTAGCAATCACTAGGGGTTTCGTTTGCAAGCTTGGATGCTCACGCTCGACAACCGAAGCAAAAAATGCATCCATATCAACATGTATGATTTTTCGAAGGGGTTTTTGTACCTGCATTTAAATCTAAGCCGACCTTTCTTGCGAACGTATGTTCTAAATTAGTTTAAGAAAAAAAAGTCTGAAGCGTTTCCAGACTTTATTTATCTGTTGGTTGCTCATTTTCAGCTGGAGCTGCTGCTGGCTCAGTAGTAGCTTTAGTAGGAGCTGGCTTGGCTGCCGGAGCTTCGTCAGAAGCTGGCACCGGTCGATCGACCTTCGCAATGGCGCCTAAATTAAACCGTAAATAAACACCGTCACAGTCCAAAGACACTAATTTTTGGTCGCGATCAATACTATCAACCGTTCCGTGCAGACCACCAATTGTAACAACTTGATCGCCCTTTTTCATCGTTTGAAGGGTTTCACGATGCTTTTGCTGCTGTTTTTTTTGTGGTCTAATCATGAAGAAGTACATTAGTCCAAACAAAACCACTAAGATTATAATCGAGCTAATTTGTCCCATTTTATTCACCTCGTTTTAGTCATTATAACAGATTTATAAATTAGTGCCTAGCATCTATTCCGTTGCTGTCGGTGGTTTTCTTCCTAAATGTCGAAATCCTTTTTCAGTCACCATCCGACCGCGTGGGGTTCGTTTTAGATAACCCGTCTGTAACAAGTAGGGTTCAACCATTTCTGTAATCGTTTCAGTCTCTTCGCCTAGATTAGCTGCTAAGGTATTTAATCCTACTGGACCGCCATGATACAAATCAATCATCGTCTCCAACAAATGTAGATCGGTTCGATCTAAACCAGCTGGATCAACCCCTAAAGCGGTGAGCGCCTGACGAACGCTTGCCACATCAATTTCTTGCTTATGCTGAACCTGCGCAAAGTCGCGAATTCGCTTTAAAAGCCGGTTGGCAATTCTAGGCGTCCCCCGCGATCGTAAGGCAATTTCATGCGCACTATCCAGCGTAATCTTGATGTTAAAAATCTGAGCAGAACGTCTGACGATTCGTTCAAGCTCCTCGGTAGCATAATATTGCATGTGTTCAACAATCCCAAAGCGATTTCGAAACGGAGCATCCAACAAACCAGCCCTGGTTGTCGCCCCGATCAAGGTAAATGGTGGTAGCGAAAAATGAACTGGATGCGATCCCGGTCCCTGACCTACAACAATGTCAATGTAGAAATCTTCCATCGCCGAATACAGCATTTCTTCAACTACCTTGGGGAGCCGGTGAATCTCATCAATAAAGAGAAGATCCCCCGGCGCAAGTTCGTTTAAAAGAGCCGCCAGATCCCCACTTTTTTCAATTGCTGGGCCACTGGTAACTCGCAATTTAACCCCCATCTCATTCGCAATCACGCTCGCCATGGTCGTTTTCCCCAGTCCCGGTGGCCCATAGAGAAGAACGTGATCTAATGACTCTTGCCGTTGTTTGGCGGCGGCAATATAAACCTGCAAAGCTTCCTTAATCTTATTTTGCCCGATATAGGTTGCAAATGACTGGGGACGCAACGTCTGCTCTAAATTTTGATCAGTAGTATCACCAGTTTGAGAAATAATTCGTTCATCAGCCATCTTATCACCTTACTTTGTTAACAATTTTAGACCAGCACGTAAATATGCTTCCGTCGTCTGCACCTCTGACAAATCTAATAACCGAGTTTGCACCATTTCGAGCTGTTTATCTTTGAAGCCTAACGCTTGTAGCGCACTCAGTGCGTCTTGCAACTGTGGATTAGTATTTGCCGGTTGACTCTCGAGTGGGTGCTCCGCGGTAGCTGACTCAATCGCTAATTTATCTTTCAAATCTAAAATTAACTGTTGCGCCGTTTTTTTACCGATTCCTGGAAACTTCGTCAGAAACTTAACATCACTAGTTTGAATGGCCTGAACCAGCCCATCATTGTCATTCCCCGCCATGATTGCTAAGCCACTTTTGGCCCCGATTCCAGAAACATTTAGCAACTGCTCATATAAATGCTTATCTTCAAGGGTTGCAAACCCATATAATGCAATATTTGTATCAGAAACGCTCTGATGAATATACAAACGTTGTTTTGCATCTCCAACCTCATACTGATAAGGATTAGCCACATGAACCAGATAACCAACTCCTGCCACTTCTAAGGAAAGATAGGTTGGCGTAACGCTAGTGATAATCCCATCTAAATATTCATACATGCTGATTCCTCAGTTTCTTTAAAATTCACTTTCTTTACTATCGTGTGTATCTTGAATGCGCTTAAACATTGTCTCTAAATCAGTGTTTGAGAAGTGTACTAGCACGGGGCGACCATGAGGACAGTTGTATGGATTCTCACACTGAGCCAATCTTTGTAACAATGCCACTGCCTGTTTTTGATCCAAATGGTGATTCGCTTTAATGGCCTGTTTACAACTTGCCATGATGGCCGTTTGTTCACGAAAATCTGCTATAGAAACCTGACGGTGAACCAAGACCCAATCAATTAATTCGCGGATCGTACTTTCTTCCTGACCAGCTTTAATCCAGGTTGGATGCTGATGAACTACAAAACTATTAGAACCAAAGGGCTCTAACTGCAGTCCAATGCTAGCCAAAGTCGCTAAATTTTGCTGGATCGTAAGCGCTTCAGCTGCAGAATAATCAAAAATTAGGGGTACTAACAAGGGTTGCTCAGAATTTTCCACTTTGCCCACTGCAACGCGGAGTCGCTCGTAATTAATCCGTTCCTGCGCCGCGTGCTGATCAATTAAATACAAGCCTTCGTCCCCTTCTGCCACCAAGTAAGTTCCATGAACCTGTGCCAAGTAACGCAGACTGGGAAAGGTTTTTAGCGCCGTGGGCTGATTTTTAAATGGTGCCGCAGCCGGTTCTTGAGCGTAGCGCTGTTGAAAAGCCCGCACTGCCGGTTGTTGCAAATCATCACTGGTTTTTACCAAGATCGGAACGCTCACAACGCTCCCTTGTGGTAATTTTACTGGCTGGTCTGGTTGAGGAGTAGCTGGTAGCTGAGCGATTGGTGGTGTTGCTTCGGTAAGGTTTAAAGCGACTTCCATTTGATT
This sequence comes from Fructilactobacillus florum 8D, assembly GCF_000512295.1. Classification (NCBI taxonomy): domain Bacteria; kingdom Bacillati; phylum Bacillota; class Bacilli; order Lactobacillales; family Lactobacillaceae; genus Fructilactobacillus; species Fructilactobacillus florum. Next base: position 49,187 of record NZ_ALXG01000049.1, on the reverse strand, counting down.
ATGCGCAGAGACCGTTGTCCTTACTACCTTATTATCCAAAGCTTGGGGAATCAGATTTTGTTTTTGTAATCGCTGACTAATCGTCTCGGTTAAAAATAAGCCCAACTCCTGATGGTCAAGCAATCGAACCGCCTGCTTGGTTGGCTGGACATTTACATCTAAACGACTTGGGTCAATTGTCAGTTCCAAAATCACCATGGGAAAACGTCCCACCATCAACTTAGAGCCATATCCAGCAATCACAGCTTTACTCAAATCAGCATTGCGCACATAACGACCATTAATAATCAAAGAGATATAATTTCGACTAGCTCTCGTTAATTCCGGTTTGCCAATATAACCATGAACGATGAAATCATCCGTGGACCGATCTACGGCAAGCAGCTGCTTTAAGATCTGATTATTATAAATGCCACCAATAACTTGTTGTAAATTACCTCGACCAGCGGTTTGTAATACTTCTTTTTGATTATGCCGAAGCGAAATGGCAATTTGCGGATGCCCGAGTGCTAGCTGATTAATAGTTTCAGTGATTTTGGCAAGTTCCGTATTGGCTGATTTTAAATAACGACGCCGATGTGGCGTATTATAAAACAAATCAGAAACTACCACCGTGGTCCCTCGTCGACTGGCAGCTGGCTGTTTTGTTCCCAGCTGACCACCCATCACCTGCAACTGAACTCCGGGATGAATCCCGTCAGAAGTTTGCATCGTTACTTTTGCAATCGAAGCAATACTTGGAAGCGCCTCGCCACGAAATCCCAATGAATGGATTCTGGTTAAATCCTCCGACTGACTAATCTTACTTGTTGCGTACCTTCGAAAAGCTAACTCAACCTGCTCGGGAACAATTCCTGTTCCATTATCAATCACTTTGATCACTTGGTGATTAGTATCTTCAATTACCACATCAATCTTAGTACTCTGCGCATCAATCGAATTTTCTACCAATTCTTTCACGACCGAGGCTGGTCTTTCAATCACTTCTCCAGCTGAGATTTGATCGGCTAACCTTGTCGATAGTTCATGAATTGCCGTCACCATGGTTAATCACCATCCTTTTTTTGCAACTGTTGCTGCCACTCGTGAACCTGCTGCATCACAAAAAGCGGACTTTTTGCCATCAAATCCAATTGTTTGAGTTGCTGCACCACTTGCTGCACAGCTGGGTTAACTTGTTGATCACCAATCTCAAACAGGGGCAATTGTTGATCACTAGCTGGAGCCTGATTTGCTGCTTGGGCTACGCCCGGTTGCTCCTGTTCTAGTTGATTCAAGATAACCTGCGCCCGTTGTAAAAGTGGTGATGGCAAGCCAGCAAGCTTCGCCACGTTGATCCCATAAGATTTGTCAGCGGGCCCTGGTAATATTTTATGCAAAAACACAAGCTGATCATCCTTTTCAACTGCTCCTACATGCACGTTTTGCAATTGAGGCAGGTGGTTCGCAAGGTCGGTGAGCTCGTGATAATGCGTTGAAAACAGCGTCTTTGCATGCACATGGTTATGAATGTATTCAATGATTGCTTGGGCTAAGGCGACCCCATCATAAGTTGACGTCCCACGTCCCAGTTCATCAAAAAGAATGAGGCTATGCCGCGTAGCCAGTTGGATAGCTTGATTGGCTTCTTTCATTTCAACCATAAAAGTACTTTTGCCAGAAATCAAATCATCGGCGGCCCCAATTCTGGTGAAAACTTGGTCAAATATCGGTAAAGTAGCAGTTTCTGCCGGTACAAAGCAACCCACCTGTGCCAAGATTACTATCAAAGCCAGTTGCCGCATATACGTGCTTTTACCCGACATATTTGGGCCGGTAATTAATAAAATTGCGGTCTCTGGTCCCATCACGACATCGTTTGGAACATACTGTTGCGCCCCTAAAACTTCTTCCACCACGGGATGACGTCCATTATTAATTTGCAAAGTTTCTTGGTCGTTAAACTGGGGACGCGCAAACTGATGTTGCTCACTAATCGTCGCAAAACTTTGTAATACGTCCAGCTCACTAACCGCGCCCGCTAATTTTTGAACACGCGGAATTTCTAGTTTGATTTGATCACGTAATTTAGTAAACAAGTCATATTCAAGCGTACGTGATTTTTCTTGCGCCTCTAAAATTAAACTTTCTTTTTCTTTTAATGCTGGCGTAGTAAACCGTTCTGCATTGGTTAATGTTTGTACTCGCTCATAGCGATCCGTCGGCACTTTGGTCAAATTAACCTTAGAAATCTCAATGAAATAACCAAACACCCGATTATATTTAATTTTTAAATTGTTAATCCCAGTTGCCGCCCGCTCCTGTTGCTCCAGTTCAGCCAACCACTGGCGACCATGCTGCATCGCATCACGATACTGATCAAGTTTTTCCGAGTAGCCGGGTTTAATTAATCCTCCATCAGTTACAGAAATCGGTGGTTCTGCAACAATGGCAACCTGAATGGCAGTCTGAACATCGTGACAATCATCTAACCGTTGGAGAATCTTTTGAAACTGCGCTTGCTCTAACTCATTTAAAACATGCTTAATTTTAGGAATTTGTGTCAGAGAAGTCTGTAGCTGAATTAAATCACGCCCGTTTACTCCACCAAGTGAAATGCGACCAGCTAACCTCTCTAAATCATAGACCGAAACTAGTGCTTCTCGAAGTTCGTTTCGTTCATAGTAGTGATCTAACAACTCTTGTACCAGCGTTTGTCGCACTTCGATTTGCTTACGTTGTAGTAACGGTCGTTCCAACCATTGTTTCAGCTTGCGCCCTCCCATAGCGGTCTTAGTATCATCAACTACCCCGAGCAACGTACCGCTCTTCTTACCGGTACGAATGTTATGCATTAACTCGAGATTAGCTTGGGAATTATGATCAATTTTAAGATAAGCAGATGGTTGGTATTGCACAGCTGGTTGAATATGCGATAAACTCCGCTTTTGAGTCGCAGCAACGTACGCCAGTAGTACCTGGACTGCTTGGCGTAACAACTCAGTTTGCAACGTTGACGTCTCAACTGGGATGGGATCTGCTTCTTTATCTGCATAAGAAATCATCACTCCCATTTGTTTTAGCTGGGTTAAAAGCTCCTTGGGAACGGTTTCATCTACTACAATCTCCTTGGAGTTCAGATTAGCAACCTCATTAAGCACCTCAAAAGTGGCCGTCAGCTGACACACCTGTAATTCTCCAGTTGAAAGATCTAAAGCCCCCAATCCAAAATGCTGCCCATCACTGGTAAGACCAGTTAGATAGTTATTATTTTTAGCGGTCTTCGAATTACGTTCAAGCTGAGTTCCCGGAGTGATTACTTGCACCACTGCCCGCTTTACCATTCCCTGAGCTTGCTTAGGATCTTCTAATTGCTCACACAAAGCGACCTTATAACCCTTGTCAACTAACACATCAATATAAGTTTGGGCCGATTGGTGTGGAACCCCACACATTGGAATCGGATGTTCAGCATTATGATTTCTAGCAGTTAGCGTGAGCTCCAAGAGCTGGGCCCCTTTAACTGCATCATCATTGAATAATTCATAAAAATCACCAATGCGATAAAATAAAAATGCATCCGGATATTGATCCTTGATTTTTTGATATTGTGCCATCATTGCTGTTTTTGCTGCCATCTACTCACCTTCATTACAATGTTTGATAAGGATGTTCTTTGCTAATTAAAAGTGGTCGGATTCGTTTTGCTAAGCCCGTTTTAGCATCCACGCTAACTAAACAACCAGAAACCACTCCGCTTCCTGCTTGTTGCACGGCGAACCGAGTTGGACGAGCGGTTAGGAATTTGTTAATAACTGATTCATACGTCATCCCAATTACCCCCTCGGCTGGTCCGGTCATGCCCGCATCCGTTAGAAAGGCAGTTCCGCGCGGTAAAATCTGGGCATCCGTAGTTTGTACATGCGTATGGGTCCCAATCATGGCCGTTACCCGCCCATCAAAGTAAAGCGCTAGCGCCTTTTTTTCACTGGTCGTTTCGGCATGAACATCGACAAAGATCACGGAAACTGCTTGCAACTGCGGTTCTTGCAGTAATTTATCTAAGGACCGAAATGGATCATCCGTGAGTTCCATAAACACTCGCCCTTGCAAATTAACCACGGCAACCTGAACACCGTTTACATTTAAAATGGAATAGCCCTTGCCGGGTACTTGATCACCAGGATAATTTAATGGTCGAACTAGCTGGGGAGTATCCGCAATAAAATCAAAAATCTCGGCGTTATTCCAAGCATGATTTCCCAAAGTTACTACATCCGCTCCAGCTGTCATTAATTGTTTGAATAATTTATGACTAATTCCTCGCCCAGTCTTGGTTACATTCTCTCCATTTACGATGGTTACCTGCGGCTTAAAATCGTGCTTCAAGCGTGGCAAGTATTCAGAAACTAGTTCCATCCCTCGTTCGCCAACAATGTCACCTAAAAATAAAAACTGCATTCGTCTGCCGCCATTTCTGATTTGATGGTTTTATTTTACCATGGATAAAATAAATAAGGAAAAAGACTAGTAAGCTAATCTTTTTCCTTATTTAGCATATGACACCGAGCGAACTTCCCGAATCACGGTTACTTTTGCGTGACCAGGATGGTTTAAATCGGCTTCAATTTTTTCTTTAATCTCTCGTGCTAACACAATTGCCTGTGAATCAGAAATCTTAGTTGGTTGCGCAATTACTCGAATTTCGCGACCAGCTTGAACTGCATAGCTCTTCTTCACTTCTGGGAAACTATTACTAATCGCCTCTAATTTTTCTAGACGGTGAACAAAGTTTTCCAGGGAATCCCGTTTTGCTCCTGGGCGAGCGATGGAAATGCGATCGGCCACCTCTACTAATTCGGCAACCATACTATGAGGGACGCCATCATCTTGTCCCAAGCGAATGGAATCAATCACTACTGGATCTTCACCATACTTTTTGGCTAACTCGATGCCTGCTTCCACATAGGATTCATCGGTTCCATTTACCGCTTTTCCAATCTCATGCAACAGCCCCGCACGCTTTGCTAAGGTAACATCTTCACCTAATTCTGCTGCAAAAACCGCTGCCAACTTAGCAACCTGAATTGATCGCGATAAAACACTTTGTCCGTATGAAAGCTTGTATTTTAACTGACCAACTAATTTGACTAAATCAGGATTCATAGAATGAATACCCAAATCGAAAATAACATTCTCACCAGTTTCTTGAATCTGCTGGTCAAGTTCTGCCTGGCTTTTTTCGACCATTTCTTCAATTCGAGCTGGATGAATTCTTCCATCTTTAATCAATTTTTCAAGTGCCATTTTGGCAACCGTCCGTCTAATTGGATTAAAACCACTTAAAACTACTGTATTAGGGGTGTCATCAATGATCAAATCAATCCCAGTCAGAGTTTCAAAGGTTCTAATATTCCGTCCTTCCCGTCCGATGATACGACCTTTCATATCATCATTTGGTAAAGAGACAGTCGACACCGTGGTTTCAGAAACAATGTCTGCCGAACTCTGTTGTAGCGCTTCCACAATCAAGTTCTTAGCATCATCGGCAGCTGTTTGTTTAGCAGACTCATAATTTTGTTTAATCATCTGCGCTCGCACATCAGCAAGTTGTTGCTTCGTTTCTGAAATAACCAAATCACGCGCTTCTGCTTGTGTCAGCGCTGCCACTCGGTTAACCTCGGTTTGCCTTTTCTCAATAAGTGCCTCTGCATCTTGTTGCTTTTTGTCTAGTAACTGTTTCTCATGGTTCAACTTATCTTCTTGACGATTTAAATTGTCATCACGTTTTTCAAACGAACGATCCTTTCGATCCAGCGCTTCTTCTCGTTTTAACAAATAATCCTCTTGACGCTTGATATCAGAGCGCCGTTTTTTCAAGCCCTTTTCAATCTTAGTCCGATAAGCATTCCCACGCTCACGCGCTTCAGCAAGTGCTTGATTTAAATTCTTTTGCGCTTCTTGCTCAGCTCTTTGCAAAATATCATTTGCATTTTGATGCGCAGCGTCCAGCCGTCTTTCAATGGCACGCTGGTGAGTTAGTTTACCCACAAAAAAGCCAACAATTATAGCGATAGCGGCGCAGGTAATAATAGCAAAAACCATCATTTTCCCTCCGTATCACTGATTTAAACTCATAAAAATGGTTAGTTAAAACCCGCTAACCCTCTTAATTTTAAGGTTAAAACCCAAGCATGTCAACTAACTGGGGAGATGAAAAAATTATTTATTAGAAATGTCTTTTAAATAGTCATAAATTAGTTTTAAGCCAACTTTGACCGCATAATCACGAACTTCGTTCCGCGACTTTGGATAAGTAACTGCTTTTGTAACTACCTTGCCAGTTGGCAGTGCTAATCCAACCCAAAAAAAGCCGGCTGGATGCCCCTCAAGCGCTGCTGGACCCGCTACGCCTGTAAAGCTAAGTGCTAAATCAGTCTGTAACACCCGTTGGGCTCCCAATGCCATGGCAATGGCAGTTGGTTCGGACACCACGCCGTTTTTAGCAATGATGTCTGAAGCAACCCCAACTAAAGCTTCCTTAGCCCGTGGTGCATATGTCACAAACCCACCTGGAAAAACATCAGAAGCATGTGAAATTCCGGTTAGTTGACTTTGAAATAAGCCACCCGTTAAGGATTCTGCTGCCGTGACTGTCAACTGGTGCTGCCGTAGACCTGCCACTACTACCGCTGGCAATGAATTTTGATCACCAAATCCATAGAAGTATGATCCAGCAAGATCTAAAACTTGCTGAGACAGAGCTTGTAACATCGCATCAACTTGATCAGGATCGCTACCAGTTGCCGTCAGTCGTAGTGTAATCTCATTTTGTTTAGCATAGGTCGCCAAGGTGGGGGTGGTTTGCGCTTGGATTAAAACCTGTAAACGGTCTTCAAGGGCGGGTTCGCCAATTCCAAAAAAGCGCATTACCTTAGATTTAATTAAGCGCTGGGAACCATTTAATTGAGCTAATGCCGTTTGAGCATAATTAGTAACCATCGGCTGTAACTCAGCTGGCGGCCCGGGTAAGACTAAATAAGCTGTTTTCTTGGTTTCTTTCAGCATCCCCACCGCAAAACCTTGGTCATTTGGAAAAACCTGTGAACCTGCTAAATACTGCGCCATCCGATCAGCATCATGTGGTTTTTCTTTAGTACTTTCCTGGTAAAAATGATTGATTTTATCCTGAGCTATTTGATCAGTTACCAACTGACAATTTAGTTCAGTTGCCATCACTTGTTTCGTCAAATCATCAGCAGTTGGACCCAGTCCTCCAATTAAAATTACCAAGTCACTGCGCTGGGAAGCCTGATTAATCACTTGCTGCAGCCGAGTAGGATTATCGCCTACGGTGGTTTCAAAATACAAATCAATTCCAAGTTCGGCACAAAGCCGCGCTAAAAATTGACTATTGGTATCGATAATCTGCCCTAATAGTAGTTCTGTCCCTACACTAATCATTTCTGCTTTCATTGCTAACCCTTCTCGCTAAAATGAATCAGCAAACACCGATCGGTTTTTAACAAAGTAATCAATCCCAGAGTAGATTGCCGCAATTAAAGCAATGTATAAGCAAATCATCCCCGCCGGAACTCCAATATTATTAAAGATCACATTGTTTAACAGTAAGATAACGACCGCAATCATTTCAAAAAAAGTTTTTATCTTTCCTGGCCAAGCTGCTGCCACCACTTGACCGTTATTTTCAACAATAATTAAGCGTAATCCGGTAACGGCCAGCTCGCGACAAACAATCACAGCGGCGATCCAAGCAGGTACACGATTAGTCGTCGGACCAATCAACATAATTAGTGCCGTTAAAACCAACAGCTTATCAGCCAGTGGGTCAGCAAACTTGCCAAAATTAGTGATTAAATGTTGGCGCCGGGCAATCTGCCCGTCTAAAAAGTCAGTGAGTGCTGCCACAATAAAAACAATTGCAGCTAATCCTTGATTAATTGGTAACCGTGTCCCTGCTATTACTACACTTCCCATCTGCAATAACATTAAAAGCAAAAAGACCGGAATTAAAACCATCCGAAAAACGGTTAATTTATTCGGTAAATTCATTTGGGCTTCCTCCACTTCAGAAAAAATAACAACCTGATTCCATCAGATTGTTATTCAATTAATTATTTATTAAAATTAAGATTCATTACTCGTTTTGTAGCATCAGTTCCCGCTGCAGGGCTTGGCAAAACAATCTGCTGATCATTTAATTTAATCGATGAAACTGGGGCGTTATCCATGGAGATGTTTACCGTCTTCGTTTTGATTGGTAACTCAACATTATGTCCAGCATTTGGTGCTAAATTCCCCTGAAAAGCTTGTTTTCCATCAACCATCACCGTGGCGGTCGTTGGTTGAGAAGCCGCTAATTCTAACTCGGATGACTTATTATTAACTTGCACATTAAAATCACTCGTGCTATTTGGTACTAAAGTAACTTTTGTATCGGCATTAGTTGCCTTCGCAACCTTCTGGGACCGCTGCTTCTTTTTTTGGTTATCGTTTGTAACCTTCACCTTTGAATTTGAAGGAATCGAATTACTATTTTCTTGTCGAGTTTGCCCAACTGCCACCCACACAATTCCAACGACAAATATGATGATGATTACTACCCCAACTAGGGGTAGATAATGGCGACGCTGCTGTTGATTTTTTTGATCTTTTAACGCAGCCGGCTTAACCCTTGACGCAGTTGAACTACCTCCGTGTTGCTCTGTTTCAGGTCGTGGCGGGGTCACTCGTTCATCAACTTGAACCGGAGCTTGTTCGGTTGATTGATAACGATTAACTAACTCATCACCAGAAAGTCCAACTGCATTGGCAAATTGGCGTACAAACGCCCGGACATAAAACTTCCCAGGTAAGGCCTCTAAATCGTCGTTTTCCATTGCAACTAGATACTTCTTTTGAATTTTCGTTTGTTTTTGTACATCGTCAATTGATAGGTTTGCTTTAGTACGAGCTGCTTTTAATTCAGCTCCAACACTGACTTGTGCTTGTTGCTTATCTTCAGCCATCCAAAAACCTCCGCCTCTTATTTATTATCAGTATAACATATCAATCAGAGGCAAAAAAATAATCTAAGCAATAATTGTTTGTGAAGTTTGCGCATTTGCAAAAAATTCTTGAGCACTTGTAATCATTTCGGCAAAAGAAAGTTCACCAATCAAGCGGGTTTCGTCATAGATGTTTAAATACCCATCAGTAAAACTTCCTAATTGGTTAGCAAGTGCCGCCACAGAATCCATCTGCGTTAGCTGCTCTCCAAAAGCTTCTCGTTTTAATAACGCAAATTCTTTTGTCAATAGCTCTGGATGCTGGAGTGCTCGCTGCAATACTTTGGTTAACTCTTTAACTACCACCTGGGGTTGATTAGTATCTGCAGCTAACCATACAAATTGATAGTCTGGTTCGATTACAAATTGATAATCGAAGGTATCATCGATTACCCCAGTTTGATAAAGCTGCTGATAAATCGCACTATCCTCAGAAAAAACGGCATCTAAAAAGAAATTGAGCTTTAAATCTTGGCGAACTAGTTCAGGTTTAGCAAGCTTGGGCTGACGCCCACGAAATCCAAGGGCCACCTTTTGCCGCTGAAGTTTCATGGTGAATTTCTGTTTGGCCAACGTTGTTCCGCTAGCAAATTCCGCTCGTCTAGCTTGCCGTAACTGCTGGTTTTGGTGTTGGTCAATCACTGGATTTTCAGCTCTGTGCACGGCAAAAGGCGCTAATTCTAGCTTATTTTCAGCAAAATCACCCACAATGGTTAACTGCAGATTGCGCGGTTGATAGTACTGCGCATACGTCTGATATAACAACGCGGGCGTTAATTTTTGGATTGAAGCGGAAGTTCCAGCAATATCATCACTTAAAGCCGTCTCTGGATAAAGTCCGGCAAGCGTTTCAAAGTATAGCCGTGAATTAGGATCATCCTGATACATTAAAATTTCTTGGGTAATAATTCCTTGTTCCTTAGCAACCTTGCCTTCATCAAAATAAGGATTCAAGGTCAGATCAGCCAAAATGGCCAGGTTTTCGTTAATGGCTGACGTAGCAGAAAACAAATAGCTCGTTTGCGAAAAACTAGTAAAGGCATTATTGTCAGCCCCTGATTCTGCAAAACGGTTTCCCACATCGTACTGCTGTTTGTCGAATAATTTATGTTCAATGAAATGAGCTAGTCCGGCTGGCACCCGTTTCAGTCCATCATCGCTATTAATCCAGCGATCAGCAGCTCCAAAATTGGCCGTGACCATGGCGTAAGTCGTAGCAAAGCCCGGCTTATTATTTAAAATTACCGTCAGCCCATTAGTCAGAGTTTTTCTAACCACCGTGGTGTTAAATTCTGGATAAAAATGGCTAACCATGTCCCTCACCCCTTAAGAAATAAACGGTCTGCAAGGTTAATTTTTGGGAAACAGCCGCAATTGCAGCCTTATCAACCTGTTTGATTTCGCTTTCAAAATCAGAAGTAGTTTGCTTCGTTGCTAATAAACTTTGTAAAAAAAGGCGATTCGCCAACACTCGTTTACTATCATCACCACTCTGTCGTTCTGCCAACAAATTTTGTTGCGCCTGCTGTAATAATTCTTCGGGATAGTTCCCCGTTTTAAGTCGCTCGACCTGTTCTTCGATTAATTGGCGGACTTCAGCGACATGCTCAGCATCAATTCCGCTTTCAACTAACAAAACTTGCTGTAAAACCTGAAATTGACTATTGATATAATAAGCCCGACTGGCTCGCTCACGAACCTCTCGAAACAAAAGTGCTGAAGACGAGCCCCCGAGTAACATGCTAGCAACCAACGCTGCTCGATAGTCGAAATCTCCGACTTGAACTGGGAATGCAAACGCTAAATCCAACTGTGACTGCTCTTGTTTGGCAGTTTCCGTTTGTTCTACCACCTTTGTAATTGTTCGAGCTGCGTAGGGATGCATAACTGGTTGGGCATGATCCAAAAAAGCAAATTGCTGCCGTAACTGGCGTTGTTGCGAAATAGTCAGTGGTCCGACAATTGAAACATAACTGGCATCCCGTTGGCGCATTTGTTGATAGGCTGTCATGACCGTTATACTCGTCTGAGCGGCTAGTTCAGCCGGAGTTCCCGTAATTAAGTGCGCTTGCCCCGTAGTAGCTCCATAGTAGAGCTGTAACAAACGATATTTCGCATACAAACGTTTTTGATCAGTCAGGGTCGCTACTTCAGCAGCTAAGTTTTGACGGTGTAGGCGAATCAAAGGGGCGGGAAAAGTACTGTGGTCTAAAAGCGGCTCCGTAATATCAGTTTGTAAAAAAGCGATTGCTTGGTTTAAGCTATCAATTTTTTGTGGTAAATAAGCGTCATTTGCCACCACAAAATAACATCGAATTACTGCCAGTGCTCCCATTTTTAAAACGGACACGCCGAACTGCGCTCCAAATAACTCCGCCAAATGCCGAGCTACCTTAAGCTTTGAATCATAAATAGCCGTATAATTATCCAGCATTTCGGCCAAAACAGCCCGGGGCGCTAATTCTCCAACTGCCAGCGGGGCAACCAAATCAACCATGATGGTTATATTTTTAAATTTTGGGATATTTTTAAAGGCAAGATGCGTAGTCAAGGTTTGCGGGGATTCCATAAAAACCTCCATTAAAAAATTCCTCGGAAAAATCCAAAGGAATCAAAGTAACAATTATTATTTAAAAATCTGTTTGATCCGCGTCCACAGGCCAGCATGACTTTCCTTAATTTGCATTAACGGAACCGTCTCACCAACCAGCCGACGAGCAATATTTCGATAACCCTGAGAAGCTTGGTTATTGGGATCCAACACAATTGGTTCTCCATGGTTGGAAGTTGCAATTACGCTATCATCATCAATCACAATCCCCAGCAGTTCGACGCCCAAATGATGAGTAATTTCATCAATATCCATTACATCTCCGCTCGTCATCATATTTGGACGAATCCGGTTAATAATTAACTTGGGCGCTTCTTGAAGGGGATGCTTTTCTAACAGACCAACGATTCGATCCGCATCACGAACAGCTGAAATCTCGGGGGTGGTCACGATAATCGCACTATCTGCTCCCGCTACCGAGTTCAAGAATCCTTGTTCAATTCCAGCTGGACAATCAATTAACACAAAGTCAAATTTTGGCTTCAATTCTGCCACAATTTCTTTGACCTGTTCTTCGGATAAGGCTGTTTTATCAGTATTTTGCGCTGCCGGTAATAAATAGAGATTGTCATCAAAGCGTTTATCTTTAACTAGTGCTTTAAATAAAGGCACTTGTTCGTTGGCAACATCCACAATATCATACATAATCCGGTTATCTAGCCCTAATACGACGTCTAGGTTACGTAGTCCAATATCCAAATCCATCAAACAGACTTTTTTACCCATCAATGCCAGCGCTGTACCAACGTTTGCTGAAGTTGTGGTTTTACCAACCCCGCCCTTACCGGAAGTAATTACAATTGCTTCACCCATTATTAAATTCCTCCAATGCGACTAAAGAATTTGGGACTAATTTCTTTAATATGATTTAAATTGCTATAAGCAATATTGTGCAAATCACTAACATAAATAACCGTTTGCTCATCTGTCGCCACAGCGGTTGCCTCATCAGCCAAGATTTCAATTTGCTCGCCAATTCGCACCTGTTGGGCATCTTGGAACCGACCAATCAACAGCTTGCTTTCATCAACCGGAAAACCGGCCTGCACAATCCCCTCAACTTTTCCCATATTAAAGAGATTACCGTTAGTAATCAGCTTACCACCTTGATGAATGTGACCCAAAAATAAGACATCGCCCTTAATTCGCAAATCTTGGCCATTTCGGATGGTTTGATCAATGATTGTTACCCGATTTTCATCACGAAGATGGTAGGCCTCATCGTTTAACATTACGTTAGCAGTAAACTGATTGATTATAAAATCACCATGCTGTTGTACTAAGTCGCGTAGAGCCTGCTTTTGGTCAGCTGAAAGCGCCCGATTACCAGTTAGAATATCAAAAACTACTTGTTGCCCCGGCTTAAAATCGTTTGCTTGTGACAATTGTTGTAGGAGTTCATCCAGCTCTGCTTTGGCCACCTTAAAATCGGCCTCATCGTTAATCGTCACCTGAAAACCCGTTTGTGTTCCCTTCAATACAACACTTTTCATTGGTTCTAACTCCTATTATTAATGAATTCAAACAATCTTTTGATTGGATAATACAGCACTAAAAAGAGGATCAGATTTAAGCCGAGCGTCGGCCCAAAGGCAAAAGCCATAAAATGAATCCCAGAAAAATAAACTAGATGACCAATGCGACCACCTGCATATCCCAATAGTAACACAATGATGATATCGATTAGATAAATCATCGTAGCACCAATCAAATTTTCATCAACATAGACCAACAACAACCGTGTTACATAAACTACCAAAGGGAAAATAAACATGTAAATTCCGATAACCCCAATAAAGTAGGAATCATACCAAGCTCCCATCAAAAAAGCCGCCCAGTATAACATGCGAGCGTGTTGACTACCCCAAAACAAAGTTCCGTCAATCAACCACAGTAACGTTAAGTAGGGAACCATTGGGAACGTTCCCGCTAAACTGGACGAAAACAGTTTCATAATGATTCCTTCCAAAAAGAAGGCGAGGATCAAACCGCTTGGAAATAACAGTTGTTGCCTAATCTGCTTCTTCATTTACTGTCCCTCTTATTTCTTTTCAATCACGGTAACAGCGGTAATGGTTTTCGTGTCAGCGGCTGGTTTAATATTAATCTGGGAAGCAGTCCCGCCAGCTGTTCCAGAAACACTGGTAACTTTTCCAACGTAGAGTCCCTTTGGAGTAATTCCTCCCAAGCCACTCGTCATAACCGGGGTTCCTTTTTTAATCTTGTCGTTAGCGGTCAGATTCCCCATTTCCAACTCGCTGTTCGCATTGTTGTAACCGGAAATCAGCCCGTTAATGGTCTGCTTTTCGCCAGCTACCTGAACAGCAAACCGACTTGCGTCATCACCACTATCGGTAATTAATTCAACTTTACTGTTTGTAGCATTTACTTCACTAATCCGACCAACTAACCCTTGATCAACTACTACTGACATGTTTTTCTTCACTCCAGCTAGTGAACCCTTATTAATGATTAACTGCTGTTGCCAATTTGAAGGAGTCCGATTAAGCACTGTTGCGTTAATTTTATTGTAATCGGTTAGTGTGGCATTTAATTTTAATTGCTTTTTTAACTGTTGATTTTCACTTTTTAAAGCTTGATTCTGAACTTCTGTAGAATTTAGTCGATGCACCCGTGATTTTAAATAATTATTTTCCTGATAGGTATTCAATAAATCTCTAACGGAGGAAAAGAAGCCTCCCACTCCATTAGCAGGCACACTCAACACGGTATTACCAAAGCCAGCAACGTCATTGCTAACTCGCTGAATCAACGTTGGTCGCGCCCGTCTAGAGCGCATTGCGGCCGTCGCACTAATTAATCCAATACTCAACACCAAGCAAATTACTAAAATAACTAGGTTCCGGCTCGAAAAAAACTTACGCATAAGCATCCCCTGACAATCGATAATAAAACAAATAAGCGGGGAGCCCCCGCCTATTTAAAACTATTTTTTCTGCATTACTTCAATGCTCTTGAGCGATTCACCAGTTCCTTTAGCAACACAGTCTAACGGGTCTTGCGCTACCGTCACCGGCACTTGCGTCTCATCTGAAATAATATCAGCTAGATTTTGGATCAACGCACCGCCGCCAGTCAGAACGATTCCATGATCAACCACATCAGCTGAAATTTCTGGAGAGGTCGATTCCAAAGTTTCTTTAATTGTCGTAATAATTTCTTGTAGATCGTCATGAATTGCAGCAGCAACTGCTTCAGCAGAGACCTCTGCTGCTCGTGGTAAGCCGGTCAATAGATCACGACCTCGCACAGTTTCATTACCCAGCTTTTTAGCGGCGTCCATTGAAGCTGAACCGATCTTAACTTTTAATTTTTCAGCCGTTGGCGTTCCGATTAATAGATTGTAATTTTTACGAATGTAAGAAACAATCGAATCATCTAATTTATCTCCGGCCATTCGCACCGAGCGAGAAGAAACAATGCCACCTAACGAGATGGTAGCTACATCGGTCGTCCCTCCGCCAATATCAACAACCATGCTTCCGGTCGGATCCATGACGGGCAGTCCGGCACCGATCGCAGCGGCAAACGGTTCTTCAATCACATAAGCATCACGAGCCCCAGCTACTCGGGTAGCATCAATTACCGCCCGTTTTTCCACCGTTGTGATCCCACTGGGAACACAAACCATTACATATGGCTTGCTTCCACGTCCCCCGAGTGCTTTTTCAATGTAGTACTTCAACATGGCCACGGTGGTATCGTAATCGGCGATTACTCCGTCACGCATAGGTCGAATTACGTCAATGCTGGCAGGTGCTCTGCCAATCATTGCTTCTGCTTCATCACCAACTGCAACGATCTCATCACTGTGATTGTTCCGAGCAACAACCGATGGTTCCCGCAAGACGATTCCCTTGCCGTCCACATATACCAGTGTATTGGCAGTCCCCAAGTCAATCCCGATATTTTTAGTCCCTAATCCAAACAAAGCTTTCATCCCTTTATCTTTAATTATTAAATTTCATATGATTAATTTCAGTATACCATATTGCTATTGATTATGTTTATCACGCTAGGTTGTTTTTCAGTCGCCAAATCAGCGGTCTTTACCCCAAAAACCAAGTTCGTACTTGAGAAATAAAATGCAGTGAGCCGGTTACTAAGACCGCGCAATCACGACGATGATCAGCATTAACCAGGGCTAATTTAAGGGCTGCCTGCCAGTTGGCCTGATACGTTATCCCGTGCTGAGATTTAAGTGGCGCCGTGGCCCGCTCGGTATCCGTCAAATTAGTAACGGTAATATGAACCGCTGGCAATTTTTGAACCGCTTCCAACATTTTACTAGCTTCTTTGTCAGCATATGCCGAAAAAACTACTTCATAGCTTTGGTAATTAAATTGCTGTACAGCTTGAATAACCCGCTTGATTGCCGGCACATTATGAGCACCGTCAATCAGGACCGGCGGATCAGTTTGTACCAATTCAAGCCTTCCACCCCAGCGCACTTTTGGAACTTCTTGATAAATCAAAGCAGCAGCCTGTGCTCGCTCTAACCATTGATATTGTTCATTCAATACCCAAAAAGCCTGGATAGCCATCCCTGCATCTTCCATTTCAAAATCGCCTAACATCTTAGTGTCAAGCTCGCTTAAACAGACGGAGCGGTTCTGAAATCGAAACTGGTGTAACCCTAGGGGCTGAACCAAAAAATCACGTTGCGCAAAAAACAACCGACTCCGACAACTTGTCGCTTGCTGAATAATCGGCGCAAGCGCTGCTTGGGGAAGCTGACCACAAACCGTTGGAACGTTGGGACGAATCATCCCAGCCTTGTTGGCAGCAATCGTCTCCAGGTGCTGGCCAAGTAAGTTCATATGATCTTTTCCAATCGTTGTAATCATCGTCAAAATTGCTTGATCAGAGACATTTGTCGAATCCGAACGACCACCGATCCCAGCTTCAACCACGGCTACATCAACCCGCTGCTCAGCAAAATATTCATACATCAGCGCCGTAATCACTTCAAACTCAGTGGGTATTAAGGTTTGCTCAGTTTGTTCGGTTTCGTCAATCATTGGCTTGATTTTTTGCACCAGTGTTACCAGTTGGTCATCACGAATCGGTTGCCCATTTAAAACAATTCGTTCGTTAAATCGATGTAAAAAAGGAGAGGTATACATACCCACCCGCAACGAAACTGCTGCCAGTAAGCGGGATAAATAGGCCGTCGCTGAACCTTTCCCATTAGTACCCACGACGTGGACAGTCCGAACATTATGTTCTGGATGTCCCAGCTGCGCTAGCAAGTGTCCAATCCGCCGCTGACTGCTGTCTTTTTGTAATCGCGGACGCCCATGGATATAAGCAAGCGCTGCTTGGTAATCATTAATCATGAGCAAATCCTCCTGATACTAAAAATAAGCCTAGCAACTTTCTGCTAGGCTTATTGTAATGGTCTGTCGACTAGTTCGCAATGGCAGCCTTAATCTTAGCTAACCGTTGCTCAGCAGCCACCAATTTATTTTGATTGATGGTCTGTTTTTGACGTTCCTCCGCCACAAGATCTGCCGGCGCATTCTCGACAAAATGCTGATTGTCCAATTTTCGTTTGGAGCGCTGCACTTCGGCTGTAAATTCAGCAACTTCCTTTTGCATCCGCGTAGCTTCTTCCTTTAAATCTACCAGTTCAGCTAGCGGAATACTAATTTCTGCATCAGTAACCACGGCAGTCATTGCTAAGTCTGGCACCGTTACCTGATCTGCAATGACTAACTTTTGAGGGTGACCGAAGCGATCCAAATACTCACGATTCGTTTGTAAAACCTCACGTAACTTAGCATTATCAGTTTTAATCAAAATGTCAACGGGACGCTTCAGTGGGGCATTGGCCTCAGCACGAATGTTTCTAATCGCTTTAATGACCTCAATCAAGTGTTCCATATCATCCTCAGCTGTTTGATTAACAAATCGTTGCTGCTGATCTGGATAAGCAGCTACCACCAATGAACGACCGGTGTGGGGCATACTTAACCAGATTTTTTCTGTGACAAAAGGCATCACTGGATGTAACAAACGCAACGTTTGATCCAAAATATAAGCCAGTAGATTTCTAGTATTTTGCTTAGCTTGTTCATCGTCACCAGTCAACGTTTCCTTGCTCATCTCGATATACCAATCACAAAAATCATTCCAAATGAAATCGTAAAGAGCTCGGTTCGCCTCACCAAAATTAAATTTATCGTAATTGGTTCTAACTAATCCAATTACTCGGTTAAGTCGTGCTAAAATCCAACGATCCGCAAGATTCCAATCTGATGCAGCTGGGAGCTGTGGTTGTTGCAAATCTCCGAGATTCATAATCACATAACGACTGGCATTCCAGATTTTATTGACAAATTTCCACGAAGCATCCATCTTATCGTAACTAAACCGCTCGTCTTGACCAGGCGTAGTTCCTGTCGACAACGACCAACGCAAGGCGTCCGCTCCGTACTTTTCAATTACATCCATCGGATCGATCCCATTACCAAGGGACTTACTCATTTTGCGTCCTTGTTCATCACGAATCAACCCATGCAGTAACACATTCTTAAATGGTCGCTTTCCTGTAAAATGCAGACTTTGAAAAATCATCCGAGAAACCCAGAAGAACACGATGTCATAACCGGTAACCATCGTTTCTGTGGGGAAATACCGTTCAAAATCAGAACTGGTATCAGGCCAGCCTAGGGTCGTAAACGGCCAGAGTGCTGATGAAAACCACGTATCTAAAACATCGGGATCTTGCTCCCAATTTTCTGGATCATCGGGGGCCTGTTCCCCCACATAAATTTCGTGCGTTTTCTTATGATACCAAGCCGGGATCCGATGTCCCCACCAGAGTTGTCTGGAAATAACCCAATCATGCACGTTTTCCATCCATTGATTAAAAACGTTTTCAAAACGCTCTGGAACAAAGTTTACTGCATCATCCGTCTTTTGATTAGCAAGTGCTGCCTCCGCTAACGGCTTCATTTTAACGAACCATTGCGTTGAAAGTCGTGCTTCAACTTGAACTCCCGTTCGTTCAGAATGCCCCACCGAATGAACCAACGGATCAACGGATAATAGCACATGAGCAGCTTGCAAGTCAGCAACAATCGCTTTTCGGGCAGCAAACCGTTCCATCCCTTCATATTTTCCAGCAGCTTCATTCAAAGTTGCATCTGGATTCATGGTGTTAATTTCTGCGAGTTGATGACGTTTTCCAACTTTAAAGTCATTTGGATCATGGGCTGGCGTAATTTTAACCATTCCTGTACCAAATTCAGGATCAACATAGTGATCTGCAATAATCGGAATCTTCCGATTGACTAGCGGCACCATTACTTCCTTGCCCACCAATTCTTGATACCGGGAGTCACTTGGATTAACTGCAACAGCAGTATCACCAAACATTGTCTCTGGTCGCGTGGTAGCAATCTCAATGTATGGTTTGCCGTTAAAAGTAGTTCCATCTGTAAATGGATATTTCACATGGTAAAAGGCCCCTTGGTCATCTTGATGTACCACTTCAATATCTGATAACGCGGTTTGAGCCTGTGGATCCCAATTAATAATATATTTGGCGCGATAAATCAGCCCCTGATTGTATAACGTAACAAAAACTTTGCGAACTGCTGCGGAAACTTGATCATCCAAGGTAAAGGTCTCTCGTTGGTAGTCCAGCGATAATCCTAATTTAGCCCACTGCTCATGAATCGTTTGTGCAAATTTATCCTTCCATGCCCAAACTTGTTTAATGAAGTCAGTTCGCCCGAGATCATACCGAGAGATCCCCTGCTCATGTAACATTGCTTCTACCTTTGCTTGGGTGGCAATTCCAGCATGATCCATTCCTGGAATCCAGAGGGTGTCATAACCTTCCATCCGCTTTTGCCGAATCAACATGTCCTGCAAAGTCGTATCCCAAGCGTGACCTAAGTGCAGTTTGCCGGTTACATTAGGGGGCGGCAACACAATTGAATATGGTTTGGCTGCTGGATTACCACTTGGTTTAAAAACGTCTTCATCAAGCCAATGCTGATACATCCCCGCTTCAACTGTTTGGGGATCAAACTTAGTTGCCATCTCATCTGGTTTTGTCATTTCATTCACCTCGTAAAAAATAAAAAGCATTCTTCCTAAGAATAGGACGAATGCTCGCGGTACCACCTAAATTGGATTATCAGCTAATCCCAACTCTAGTTCGAATAACGGTCGAAACCCGGTCAAAGCAAAACGATTGTTTGACAGCTCCCAAGTAACCAGTTTCAGACTGAAATCAGGGTCTCTCACCATCACCCTTTCGCTAAAAATCAACCAGTCAACCCTCTTGATCAAAGCCATTAATCTGTTCTAAATATACGCAAATTACCGTTCAGTGTCAACTACTATAAGAGTTCTGCAAAAACATCCTGTTCACCATTCAAATAGTCATCACCCACGTTGATTTTTTTGATTTCAATCCCAGCTAACGCCTCAGAAAGCAGTCCATCAAGATCTAACCGCTGCTCATATTCCAAAGTCTTAGTTAAATCTGGCTTGGTTTTGGGGGCTGGTGGCGTGAAAATTGTACAACAGTCTTCAAATGGAAGAATGGATAAATCATAGGTATCGATTGTTCGAGCAATTTTTATGATTTCTGTTTTATCTAACGACAGCAATGGTCGCAACACTGGTAGATTAGTAACCTCATTAATTACCCGCATGCTCTCAATCGTTTGAGAAGCAACTTGTCCCAGTGACTCACCAGTAAAAACTGCATTACAATGGCGATCAATTGTAATAGCTGCTGCTAGCTTTAACATTAACCGTCTTTGAATGGTCATCAGATACCCGGCTGGAACTGCTTTTTTGACCTCTTCTTGAATTTTCGTAAAGGGTACTTGAATAAAATCAATGGTACCACCAAATTCGGCTAGTTTGACCGTTAAATCCTTAGCTTTAGCTAGTGCTTGGGGACTGGTATACGGCGGGCTATAGAAATGAATCATATCAATCTTAACGCCCCGCTTCATGGCCATATATGCCGCAACGGGAGAGTCGATGCCACCAGACATCATCATAGTGCCCCGCCCACCAGTTCCAACTGGCAATCCTAGCGCTCCAGCAATGGTTTGACAAGATAAGTAAACTCCATTTAAACGAATTTCGATTCGTACAGTAATATCTGGATCGTGCAAATCAACCTTTAATCCGGAAATCTGATCGGTAAGATAGCCGCCGACCCCATCGTCAACCCCATAAGTATTTAGTGGGTATTTTTTATTTTGCCGAATCGTAGCAACCTTAAATGTTTTCCCAGGTTTAAATTCTGCTTGCACCAACTCCAACGCCGTTTGTTGAATTTGCGCTAAAGAAGCATTCGCAGTTAGCTTTACCACTGGTGAAAATGTTTCAATTCCAAAAATTTTGCTTACGGCTTGCATAACTGGTTTAACCGGTTCATCATGCAAAATAATGTGCATACGGTCACGCCGTGGTTGGATTTCTAGAGTCGGGAAGCTTCGCAAAACTAGGTGTGTATTTTTACCCAGCTGCCGAATAAAGTCACGCCGATTTTTTCCCTTCGTCGATAATTCACCGTAGCGAACCATGATCTCACTGTATTTCAACTCAATTCTTCCTTTCTTTTAGTTAACTTAATGCTGCGAACCGCTGGTACAATCCATCAAAGACTCGATTAAATTGGTGGGCTTCTTCCAGTTCATTTTGATCACTTAGAGAGATCCGAACGGCACCGTTAATCACATCCGGATCCAAATGCATTGCTGCTAAGGTAGTGGAAGGAAGACCTTTTTTCGAAGAACAAGCGCTAGTGGTTGAGAGATAAATACCTTGTTCTTCTAAGGCGTGTACAACCGTTTCTCCCTTAACTCCGCGAATCGCAAAACACAAGATGTGTGGTGCAAATTCATCTGACAAACCAGAAATCAAAACCACTTTAGAAAAGGTTTGCAGGTGGCGGTAAATGCACGTCCGAATTGCTTGTTGTTGTGTTACTTTAGCAGCTTCATTCGTTTTTAACAATCGAACCGCCTTGGATAATGCCGCAATCGCTGGCAAATTTTCTGTGCCACTGCGCTGCCCCATTTCTTGGCCACCACCATCAAGTAATGGTACGAGAGTCCGTCCATTCCGAGCATAGATAAAACCAACCCCTCGTGGCGCATGAAACTTATGTCCGGAAAAGGTGGCGAAATCAAGGCGATCATTAAAGACCACCTGATCCAGTTGCTTGCCTAGCGCTTGAACGGCGTCCACATGAAAATGAACTTTAGGATACTGCTGTAAAATTTTAGCAACGCTTAGTAGCGGTTGTACAGCCCCCATCTCATTATTAACCGCCATAATTGAAACTAAAATCGTGTCAGAACGAAGCGCTGCTTGCAAATCCGCTGGTCGAATCCGACCAGTTTTATCAACCGGAAGGTAGGTTACTTCAAACCCGAACTGCTCTAATCGGTGCATTGATTCTAAAACTGCTGCATGTTCGACCTGGGTTGTAATGATATGCCGCCCAAAGGAAGCTTTTGCTAACGCCGTTCCCTTAATAATCCAGTTATCTCCCTCCGTACCGCCACTGGTAAAATACACTTGACCTGCATGTAGGTGTAACTGATCAAAAATCTGAGCCCGAGCCTGTTGCAACAATTGATGAGCTTGTTCACCAAAATCATGTAAACTAGAAGGATTTCCCCAAATCTTTTCACTAACTTGCTGATAAGTTTGAAGAACTGCGGGAGCAATTTTGGTGGTAGCACTATTATCAAAATAAATCATATTTTCCTCACTTCAAAACGAAACCAGGCTAATCAGCCTGGCTTGCTTAACTATTGGTGGTCGTTGGCTTGTTGCGATAATAATTGTTTTCTAAGCGCCGGTAAGCTCCCGGTTCTACTTTATCAAGTGCACTTACCATCGTTGCTAAACTATCGCGATAACGATAATTAATTTCAAACAAGTGCTTAGCTTGCTTGAGAGCCTCTGCAATGTCTGGTTGGCTAGTAGCGTAGCGATTAGCATACTGCATGACCTGTTCTGCTAATCGAGCTTGGTCGAGTAAATCATCGGTCTTTTCTTGTAAACTGTCCCGATCCTTACGAATTTGTTGAAGTTGTTTACCAACATCGTCCATGCTGAGCTTAGCCTGCTTCATTGTTTGTTCTAACTGCTGTAATTCATCACTAACCATCGTAAAATAATCAATATAATCATCTGGAATCCCCGGAAGATTATAATTTTCAATGCGCCGGTGAATCCCATGTAAATCATTAGTCAAATGATCTAATGCCAGTTGCGCATCTCGTTCTTCTTGGCTCAAGTCCGCAATGGAATCATTCACGGCAATTTGTTGTTTTTCAATCTGTGTGAGCTCCTGTTGTGCCTGCTCCAACCGATTTGAAATTTGCGAATAGATCGCCTGCTTTTCAGCGATTGCTTGCAAATCCTGCTGGTGCTGATCACTAATTGCTTGCAACTGCTGTGCAAACTTTTGTGCAGCTGCTTGTTCCCCATGCTCTAAAGTGTAATTATGACTAAGTTTATCCAGTTCTGCTACCAACAGCTGGTTTTGATTTTGAGCATGAGCAATAAAATCGGTCAGTACTGGTGACTTCTGATCAACTATTTTTTTGGCATCCAACTCAACACTCAAACGATCGTACAGACTATTAATTGCATTTTCAAGCTCATCATCCTGATCTTTAATCACTTCAAGATCCACGTGCTTGATATTCTCATTGTTTTCTGCAATCAACTGTCGGAGTGATTGGATGGTTGCCAAAAAATCATCATCCACAAAGGCAAATCCAGCTTGCTTCATTTGCTGATAAGTATCAGAAATCTCTGCTAGTTGCTTGGGAAACTGGTCGTGATTGAGCTGATACAACGCCGGCAACTGCTTAACAAGCTCTTCTAGCTCACTTGTCTCCGTTTCCAACGTGTTAAGTTTGGGCTCAGCCTCCTCCTGTTCACCATCCCGAGCTAATTGGGAAAAATCAGAAAAGGCCGTTTCCAGCTGCGATAGTTTACCCTCCAGTGCATCAATGGCCGGACCAAACGCAGCATTTTTAGTTAATAACTCTTTGCGAAGCTTTTGATAGCGTTGCTCTAAATCAGATACCGCTTGGCGGTGCTTTTCGTGAACTGCCTCTATCTGCGTAACCGTGGCCTGAATCTCGTCTAATTCATGAGCTGCCTGCTCCAAGTCGCCACGAACTAGCTCCAAGTCATCACGCGTCTGCAAAATATTGAGCCCACGCGTTGCCCGCTGTGTGCGAGCTAGCTCTTGTTTAATCTTAGGGAACTGTTTTTTTGATAGCTGTTCGTATCGGGCCATCTCCTGTTGAACTTGTTGAGCGGCTGGACCGGTTAATCCCAGTTGCTGTCCATGATGAAGGGCGTGAACAACCGGTGACTTGCGCAACCGATTCAGTTCCCCTTCCATTGCCGTTACCTGCTTCAGAGAACGACGCTGATAGATCACAACTGCTAGGTAGATAATGACAATAATCACTAGAATCCCAATAATTACATTTAGCATGTTTTCCCAACCTTACTTAATAAAGATATTGAGTTACTACTTTAATGCCGATTATATCATAAATCCGCCGTCAACCAGCAGATAGTTTTAAATCAACTCGGTTTTCAAGCCCTTATTTGACTTTTATTGTTTGTAATTATAAAATTGTAAATGTGTAAAATAATGCAGCAGTACATGGTAAGGTCGTCAACATGTCGTTGCTATCCAACCCGATAGTTTGATTAGTACCCACATCGGCTGCTGTGGTGAACATCCCAAGCGATATGCACGAATACTAAGTGTACATTGGTTATTTTACTCCAAATTATTTATTGGAGGATTTTTTTATGTCTCGTTATACAGGTCCAAGCTGGAGAATTTCTCGGCGATTAGGTATCTCACTTTCAGGTACTGGAAAAGAATTACAACGTCGTCCTTATGCTCCTGGTGTTCATGGTCAAGGTCGGCGCCAAAACATTTCCGAATACGGTTTACAACTTCGGGAAAAGCAAAAGATGCGTTACATGTACGGTTTAACCGAACGGCAGTTTTACTCTCTATTCTTAACTGCTGGTAAGATTCGAGAAGGCCGACATGGTGATAACTTTGAGATTATGTTGGAACGGCGTTTAGATAACGTTGTCTATCGTTTGGGATTAGCAACTACTCGTCGTCAAGCACGACAGTTGGTAAACCACGGTCACATTACCGTCGATGGTCAACGAGTTGATATTCCTTCTTATGAAGTGAAGATTGGCCAAGTTATCGGCGTTCGAGAAAAATCCAAGAATCTTAACATCATCCAAGAAGCAGTTAAGGACGTTATTAGTCGCCCTGCCTTTGTTTCTTTCGATGCTGATAAGCTCGAAGGTTCATTGACTCGCTTCCCTCAGCCTGATGAACTTAACGCTAATATTGATACTTCGCTAGTGGTTGAATTCTACAACCGGTAAGTCGAACTCAGCAAAAAAGCGGCTCTCAATCGAGTCCGCTTTTTTTGTTGTTAATGATACAATTAAGAAAACCACCTCAAAGGAGCTTAATAATTATGGCAGACGCAGATGAAGTTCAAAATCGGTTAGAACAATCAATGAATGGGACAACTCCCAAAATCAATCCCGACGAGCAGCGAACCTATCTGGGAACTTTTCGAGAACGGGTTGCTCTCACAATTACAGTCAGTCAGATAACCAATCCCCAAGCCTTAGCCGCCGCTGAACAGGTAATTAATGATCATCCAGACTATGTCATGCTCATCAATGGAAACCTTTCCCCTGAGCAACAATCCCCCTACCTGAAATTAGCAACAACGCATAACGTTAAATTCACCCTCAAAACTGATCAAATTTATGCAATTGCTCCTGATAAAAATGCAATTGTAATTGCTGCAGATCATGCCATTAATCTAGCTGAAGTTGCCTTTAAAGCTTCCGCTACCACAACGGCTTCGGCGCAACCTGCTACCCATAAATCAATTTGGCAACGTTTATTTCATAAATAAGAAAGGACTTTTATGCAACAACCCCTTGCCTACCGCATGCGACCTACCAAGATAGAAGAAATCGTCGGTCAAAAAGACTTAGTGGCGCCTGGTAAAATTATTAATCGGATGGTCACCGCTAAATTACTGTCTTCCATGATTTTATATGGACCACCTGGAACGGGAAAAACTAGTATTGCTAGTGCCATTGCCGGTTCATCAAAGTATGCCTTTCGCATCTTAAATGCTGCCACTGACACTAAAAAAGATCTACAGATCGTTGCTGAAGAGGCAAAACTCAGTGGTACGGTGGTTTTAATGCTTGATGAAATTCATCGATTAGATAAAGCGAAGCAAGATTTTTTATTACCCTTATTAGAAAGCGGTCAAATCATCTTGATTGGCGCAACGACTGAAAATCCCTACATCAATATTAGTCCCGCCATTCGTTCCCGTACTCAAATTTTTCAAGTTCATCCGCTTGAAAGCCACGACATTGAAACAGCAGTCATGCGCGCCCTCCAAGATAAGGAAAAAGGGCTTGGTCAAGAACCCATCCAGTTAGATCAAGCGGCTCTAAATTTTTTGACTCACAGTACTAACGGCGATCTCCGTAGCGCTCTAAATGCCCTTGAATTAGCGGCTAAATCAACCCCTAAAACAAACACTGGAAAAATTCATCTGCAATTGGCAGATATCGAAGCTTGCCTACAGAAAAAAGCCCTAACCCAAGATAAAAATGGAGATGCTCACTATAATGTTTTGTCAGCTCTTCAAAAATCAATTCGCGGCTCCGATGTCAATGCTGCTTTACATTATGCCGCTCGGTTATTAGAGTCTGGCGACATCAACTCCCTTACTAGACGGCTGTTAGTGATCGCATATGAAGATATTGGTCTGGCCAATCCCGCTGCGGCTGCAAGGACCGTCTCAGCAGTTACCACCTGTGATCGGATTGGATTACCAGAAGCTCGGATTCCAATTGCAGACACCATTATTGAACTATGCTTGTCACCAAAATCAAACTCTGGGATCCAAGCGATTCAAGCAGCCACCGAGCGCATTAAGCATGGGGACTACGGTGAGATTCCCGCTCATCTTCGAGACACGCACTTTCAGGGCGCTAAGCAGTTGGGACATGTCGGTTATCAATATCCACATGATTTTCCAAACGACTGGGTCGCCCAACAGTACCTACCTGACCGCATCAAAAACGATCAGTACTACAAACCGAAACAAAATGGTAAATTTGAACAAGCATTAGCGCTTCAATATCAAAAATTGCGAGCAGCTCAGCGAAAGGAATAAAAAGATGGCTTTAAATGCTCTTGTGTTTTTATTTTCATTTTTATTAGCCGCTAACGGCATCTTTTTTCTTACTCACCAAAACAAATCATTTTTATTATTTTATCCGCAGAACCAGCCAGCCCTCCAACAAATTTTAAAAATCAGTGGCAGTGCCCTCTTGTTGATTGCTGTCATCGGAATTTTGGCTGCCCTATTGCAGAGTACCAGTTTAACTCTCATTGTCTTGATCCTGGGCTGTATTGGTTGTGTGGTTCCGGAACTTTTAATTATTCAATTTATGAACAAAAAATAATTGTGGTAAAGCCACGAAATTTGCATTACACTGATGGTATTAAATAGTGAGGTGATTAATCATGTTACAAGAATACACGAACATCTTGGTTCCTGTTGATGGTTCTTACGGCGCTGAAGCTGCTTTTGAGAAAGCCATCGCCGTGGCAAAACGTAACAATGCTCATTTACACATTGTCCATGCCATCGATACAAGAACTTTTCAGGATATTTCTAGTTTCGACACCGAAATTATCAACGATGTCACTAGCGAAAGCAAAGAACGTTTAGAAAAATATGTAAAAGAAGCCCATGCTGCTGGGATCCAGCAAGGTGATTATTCGATTGAGTATGGTGCTCCTAAAACGATTATCGCCAAGGATCTGCCTAAGCAAATGCAAACTGATCTCATTATGATTGGAGCAACTGGCTTGAATGCGGTTGCCCGCCTACTAGTCGGTTCGGTCACTGAGTATGTAACTAGAAATGCCCAGTGCGATGTACTCGTCGTCCGGACGACGATGAAGGGTGATTCCATTTCTGCCAAACAAGCTAGTAAAAAAGTCGAATAATTGTTAAAAATCCGCTTAGAGTGATTTCTAAGCGGATTTTATTTTAACTTTCACAACAAAGCTTGGATAATTTACGCTGCAGGTGTTTTAGATTAACTGCTGTTGGTAAAAAATCAAGTCCCGCTGCCCTTGACAAATCAGTCTGAGCGCCTTGTTGCTGATCCAACAGCCGATGGCTCAACCCACTTAAATAGTAAAGCTCAGACAAGCCATAATCCGAGTATTGTTGCTGTAACAACTGGAGAGCTAACCGACATTCACGCTGGGCCAGTTGCGGTTCTTGTAGTTGCAGCGCAAACGCAACAATCGAAACCGACAACCGAATGCTATCAAATAATTCCTGTTGCGTTTTCAAACTGGTAAAACTGAGCTCTAAATATCGGCTTGCTTGCGTAATCGATCGGTGAGTTTGTTTGGAAAAACCCAGCCGCTGATAAGCAACTGTCATTCCAAAATGGCTCCAGCCTAACAGCAGTTGATCAATAATCTTTTGCTGATTTTGTAGTACTTGACTAAAATTCATGGTTGCATCATCTAAAGATCCGTCAGTAAACAACTGGCAAAATCCTAGAGCGCACCAATAACGTGCCCGCAGTAAGGTCCCCTCTAAATTTTCAAATTTCAACTGGATTAACCGTCGTTGGGCTCGATGAAACCGATAGGTTAACAAGTCCAGCTCGATTTGATTTAGTTGCCGAACCCCATAATGATAATTTGTTTCCTTTTCTAACTCTTGCAGTTTGATTTGAAGCCGCTCCAATAAGACAGGCACAATCGTCCATTTATTAAAGCAGCCATTATTCTCAAGTGCACTGATTGTCGTCTGAGTACAAATCCCTTTTGCCAATTCTGCTTGTGACATGTGTAGTTCTTGGCGGTGTTGCCTGACTAATTTTCCTAAACGTTGCAACACTGCTGGTGAGGGTAAAAGCACGATTTTTAATTCCTTTCTGCATAAATTAGCCAGATGGCAATAAAAGTTATAAAATTATAAATAATTTTTCCATCAAAAATTATGAAAGTAACTCAAACTAATGTCAATGTGTTTTGGTAAGTAAACCTGGCTATTGATAACTACGCCAAGCCTTTGGTCTTTGATGTAATTATTCTTTCTGATTATTAAAAAAACCACTATCAGCAGACAGTGGTTTTTTTGGTTGAAAAACATTTCATTATCTTGATCGGTAGACTTTCTTTTGGTCCCCTTGTTTTAACGGTTTAAAATCATGCAGAAGCTTTTGTTGCCGAACAAACTCATCTTGAGCCAGCTGAATCAATCGATCAATTAATTCTGAGTAACTAATCCCAGAAGCCTCCCAGAGTTGTGGATATAGTGAAATATTGGTAAATCCAGGAAGTGTATTTACTTCACCAAAATAAGGTGTCAGGTTTTTGGAAACAAGAAAGTCAATCCGGGCCATCCCTTTTAATTCGAGTTCTCGGTATGCTTTAAGCGCCATTTCCGTGATTTCTGCGGTTACCTCATCTGGCAATTGAACTGGAATGGTGAATTCAACCTGGCTAGCATCCACAAACTTATTATCATAGGTGTAAAAACCATCATCCTTTGGTACCTTAATTGCTCCTAATTTGGAAGCCTGGGGATGTTCATTGCCAAGAATCGAAATCTCGACTTCTTCTGGACCTTCAATTGCTTCCTCAATCAGAATCTTATCATCGTAACGAAAAGCATCTTCGAGTCCTGCTTCATATTGATCCTGATTATTAATCTGATGAATCCCAATGGAAGAGCCCTGGCGAGCCGGTTTGA
This sequence comes from Fructilactobacillus florum 8D, assembly GCF_000512295.1. NCBI lineage: Bacteria > Bacillati > Bacillota > Bacilli > Lactobacillales > Lactobacillaceae > Fructilactobacillus > Fructilactobacillus florum. Next base: position 19,617 of record NZ_ALXG01000049.1, on the reverse strand, counting down.
GAAAGAGGGTTGTTGAATTCAAGTGCTCCGTCAGCTGCTGATAATCCCACTGACGCCGGTTAGCCGCCGTAATCAAAACATATTTGGTATTACGAACTCCACATTCATTTAATAATTTTTTCGTAATATCCTTATCGTAAGCCATCGCAGAAGCCATTGTTCCACTACCAACGTACGGAGTCTTTAACAATCGCAATAATCCCTGAATGGTTCCATCTTCCCCCAAATTACCATGAATAATGGGGAAAAAGACATCAATCTTTTTTACGCTGTTTAGCTCCATAATCGGAGCTAGGGGGAAATCAGCTGGTTTCTGCTGGGCATTAGCAATCACCTGTTCTTCACTTTCACCAGCAAACACCTTGCGTGAATCTGCATCACTCAAAATGATCCCTGAACGAGTCACTAAAAAGAGGCTCACATCATACTTATTCTGATCCATAGCATCATATATATTATGAGCTGATCGCTTTGAAACATCATGTTCGGACGAGTCGCCCCCAAAAATTAATGCTACATGTAATTTGTTCGTCATTGCTTTTCTCCTTCTTACCATTCGCATATTCTAGAACCCTAAGTATACCACCCCACCACAAAAGACGCATTAAAAAAATAACCCTCTAAATTGATCAATTCAATCTAGAGCGGTTACTTTTAAGAAAATTGTTTTTCGGTACTGAACATCGAGCTTTGATTATGATACTGCATTGACATAATTAGCCCAATTCCAATCATGTTACCAATCAGAGCAGATCCTCCTTGGCTAATAAATGGTAATGGAATCCCTGTCATGGGAATTAGGTCAATGCTCATGCCAATATTTTCAACCACATGGAACAAAATCATCATAATGACACCAGTAGAAATATAAGCATAAAAGACATTTTTAGTCTGGAAAGTCACCTTGATCATCTCATAGATTAATAAGAAGTACAGTAGAATTAATAACGTGCCACCAACAAAACCAAAATTTTCTCCCATCACGGAAAAAATCATATCGGATTCTCGTACAGGTACATATACCTTTGAGACGTTAAAACCCGTCCCGGTTAATCCCCCAGAACCAACTGCTTTCATACTTTGCCACAATTGAAAGCCCTGGTTACTAGAATCAGAAGCTGGATGTAACCAACTGTCAATTCTTGCAAACTGATAATCCTGAAATCCCAAATGACCTAAAAATACCCGTCCCGGTTTAGTGGCCACCAATGCAACCGCGGTTGCGACCATTGCTATGAACAATAGAATCCCCGGTCCTAAGATTTTCCAACTAATTCCGGAAACAATGAGCAATCCCCCAAGGATCGCCAAAAATACTACGGTCGTACCAAAATCATTTTGTAATCTTAATAGTATGACAATCGGTAAGGTCCACAAGAGCAGCTTACCAATTAACTTCCAGTCCCCCCTGATCGTGTGAACCGGCTGGTTGTGATTATGTTCCGTAATGACCTTGGCCTCCATCAAAATGTAGGCCGGCTTCATAATTTCGGAAGGTTGAAAAGTAAACGGTCCAATTGCAAACCAACTTTTGGCTCCTGTTTGCACAAAATACGAACGACTATACAAAAATAATACGGCAAACAATAAAAACAGTCCCACCCCATAGGCATACGGAACCAGTTTCCAGAGCTGCTCGGAATCAAATTGCATAATCACTACGATGGCAATCGTCCCAATCGCATACCAAATCAATTGTGAAACAACTGCTTTAACCACTGAAGTAGTTCCTGTGTCATGCGAAGCGGCGACATAAATTGAGCCTAGCCCAATCAAGGCCAGCATTAGCACACAAAAAATAATGCTCCAATCAATCCGATTATCAGTTGTTACTGATCCTCTTCGAAACAAACTGAACACCCCTTAATATGCTGGTTAACGTTGATGCAGATTATATTCACTTACCACTTGTTGCAGCGCTGCCGCACTAGTTTTTTCATGAAAATGACGATCGCCAACCACACAATCAAAACGATCCGCTTGCTGTGTGATGACCCCAATTGTCTCATTTTTAATCTGCACCAATTGTTGGTTTTCTTGGTTTGGGTCAGCAAGCACGCGAACCTCAATCTTTTTTTCTTTTTTGGACATTAAACTAATTTCCCTTCATCTTTTTACGTTTTTGGCGGGTTTTTTCTGAACATAAACTAAAGGTGATCGGTACGGGATCAAAACCACCGTGCACAAATGGATTACAACGTAAAACCCGTGCACTTGCCATCAAGCTCCCTTGCAACGCTCCGAACCGTTTAATCGCTGTCAGAGCGTAGTTCGAACAAGTTGGAAAATAACGGCAACGAGCTGGTGTTCGTTTCGAAATAGCCGTTTGATACCAAGAAATCAATTTAATTAATATTGGTTGCAAAAGTGCACCTAAGCTTTACGATTTCCAAATAAATTGAATCGGCGTCGTTGTTTTTGAGGCTGGCTTTTACTCATATGGTCTAGAAGAACCCCCGCACCCTTGGCGACGTTTTCTAAGGGATCCTCAGAAATCACCACTGGAACGGTTAATTCATCAGAGATTACTTGATCAAGATCCGCTAGCATCGAGCCACCACCGGTTAACATGATACCGCGATCAATGATATCAGCTGCTAACTCGGGTGGAATGGTTTCTAAGACGTTTTTAGCCCCGTTCACAATTTGCTCAATCGTTCCAGCTAACGCCGTTGCAATCTCTTTGCTAGTAATCGTAACCGAAATTGGCATCCCCGTGACCGCATCACGACCCCGTACATCCATATGCTGGTCATTTGAACTAGAAGCTTTAGCAGTTCCAATCGTTTTTTTGATTTTTTCCGCCGTATGCTCACCCACTACAATCTTATGGTGTTGTTTCATGTAGTCAATAATATCTTGATTCATCACATCTCCAGCAATCTTAAGCGATTTGCTAGCGACAATGTCACCTAATGAAACTACAGCAATATCAGAAGTTCCTCCCCCAATATCAATAACCATACTACCAGTTGGTTGGAAAATATCCATTCCGGCCCCGACCGCTGCAACTTTGGGTTCTTCCTCTAAGAAAACTTCGCCACCAACTGCTTTTTGCGCTGCTTCAATAATTGCTTTACGCTCAATATTCGTAATATTAGTTGGTGCACAGATCATTACCTTGGGTTTTGAAACAAATCCCTTTACATTTAGTTTACTAATAAAATGAGTCAGCATCTCTTCCGTAATGTCAAAATCAGAGATGACCCCATCTTTTAATGGGCGAATTGCTTTGATATTTCCTGGAGTCCGACCAACCATCTCGTAGGCTTCTTTACCTACTGCTAAGACCTTGTTTGTCTTGGTGTCCACGGCAACAACCGACGGTTCGTTCAAAACAACACCCTTGCCAGTAACAGCCACCAACACATTGGCCGTTCCTAAATCAATCCCAATATCTTCAGCCATTTAAAATTTACCTCCATTAAAAATTACTCAAGACCATTATACCATAGCGAAAAAACAATCCCTCCTAGTCCTGAGGATCGTTTATCCGCTTAACATTGGCACCCAAATTACTAAGTTTCTGTTCCAATTGATAGTAACCGCGGTCTAAATACTGTAGGTTGGTCACAACTGTTTCTCCTGAAGCAACCAAACCAGCCAAAACCAACGCCGAAGCGGCACGCAAATCAGTGGCTGCAACTTCAGCCCCTTCAAATTTCGTCGGGCCATGCAAAATTACGCTATCACCCTTAATTTCATATTTTGCATTCATCCGGCGAAGCTCATCTAGATGCATAAACCGATTTTCAAAAACATTCTCAGTTAAGGTACTAACTCCGTTCGCAGCCAACTGCAAAACCGTCATCTGGGGTTGTAAATCCGTGGGAAATCCTGGATAGGGAGCCGTTTCAACCTCGACTGGTAAAAGTTCATCTGGCCCAATAATCCGTAGACCAGTTGCTTCTGCCGTCACCGTAACTCCCATTTCTCGTAGTTTAGCAATCAATGGCTGATTATGATTACTGATGGCATCTTTTACAAGCACATTCCCCTTAGTTAGCGCCGCAGCAACCATAAAAGTTCCTGCTTCAATCCGGTCTTGGACGATTCGATGGTTAGCTCCATGGAGCGCTGCTACCCCCTCAATTTCGAGCGTATCCGTCCCAGCTCCAGTAATTTTAGCTCCCATTTCAGTCAACAATTCTGCTAAATCAATGATTTCGGGCTCACGGGCAACATTTTGGATCACCGTTTTACCAGCAGCTAAAGTCGCAGCCATCATGATATTCTGGGTTGCACCCACACTTGGAAAATCAAAATAAATCATAGCTCCATGAAGTCCATCAGGAGCAGTGGCATCAACATATCCCTCATGAAGTTCAATTTGCGCTCCCATCGCTTCAAAGCCCCGCAAATGAATGTCAATCGGACGTGAACCAATTGCACAACCACCTGGTAATGCAACTCGAGCATGCCCTAAGCGGGCTAAGAGTGGTCCTAAGACGACAATGGAAGCTCGCATCTTCGAAACATATTCAAATGGTGCTTCAAAATTTAGCTGACCAGTCGCATCCAAAGTAATCTGATGCTGCGCCTCTTCAAAATCTGCGTGAACCTGTAAACTTCGCAATACGTCATTCATCACATATACATCTGACAAAATAGGACAATTTGTCAGACTTGTTTGACCGCTACTAGCCAAAATTCCGGCCGCCAAAATCGGTAAAACTGCATTTTTTGCTCCTTCAACGTTCACGGTTCCCGTCAAAGGATGACCACCTTGCACCACGATTTTATCCATAATTAATTTCTCCTAATCGCCTTAAAATAATAACGTTAAATTTCTAAGATTGTCGATAAAGGAGAGGAAAAATGAACTGCAGGTAAATCCAATCACGATTGCTAATAAAACAATTAAAATCTTTCCTTGGCGTTCCTGAATGGGTAAAAATCGTTCAAAATGAATTCCCTGAATGGCCCAAAAAGCAATTCCTACGAAAAACAACTGACAAATAACCCCGATTAACGCCTGCATTCCAAATACATTCATTGCCGATTCCTCCACTTTTTCTAACGTTCATTTTAGCATAGTATCAATCACTTGTCCGAGTTTAGCGATAGTGCCCCTCGCTGAAATAACCCCAACTACAGCAAAAAAACACTTTTGTTGTAAGAACCTGCTAAACATTGATCAGATTCCTAACGAAAGTGTTTTTTAGTCCAATTGCAAACCCTATCTGCGATTTGCAACGTTAATTCGGTTTAAAGCCCGTTGCAGTGCTACTTCAGCTCGATTCATCGTATCAGTATCATGTAAATTACGAGCTTTTTCGAGTTCATGTTCGGCCCGTTCCTTAGCATTGGCAGCCCGATTTACATCAATCTTATTCTTGGGTTCCGCACTATCAGCGACAATCGTCAACTCATTGTTTGAAAACTCAATGAAACCACCATTAACTGCAAGAATATCAGATTGTTGATCCCCAAATTTGAAGATAGCCGGTGCGATTTTCAAAGCCGCAATGACCGGAATATGATTAGGCATGATTCCTAAATCCCCAGATTTAGTTTGCACAACTGCTAATTCAACGTTTTGATTGGTATATTCTTCACCATCAGGGGTAACGATACTAACTGCTAATACTGCTTTATCAGCCAATTAGATCCCTCCTTACTGGTTAGCTTGTTGACTAGCCTTGTACTTATCAACAACGTCTTCAATGGGGCCACAGTTTCTAAAGAAATCTTCGGGAATATAGTCGTATTGACCATCCAAGATCCCCTTAAAGCCAGCTACGGTATCCTTAACAGAAACATATTTTCCAGCAACCCCCGTAAAGGTCTCGGCAACTGAGAATGGTTGTGACAAGAAGAATTGAATCCGACGAGCCCGACCAACAATGGTTCGTTCTTCATCCGACAATTCGTCCATTCCCAGAATTGAAATAATATCTTGCAACTCACGATACCGCTGTAAAACATGCTGAACTTCACTGGCTACATTAAAGTGCTCTTCTCCAATAATCTCTGGATCAACCGCTGAAGAAGTAGAAGCTAACGGATCAACCGCTGGGTAAATTCCTTGTTGAGTCAGCGAACGCTCCAGATTAGTCGTAGCATCCAAATGCGCAAAAGTTGTTGCAGGAGCCGGATCAGTATAATCATCAGCTGGCACGTACACCGCTTGAATCGAGGTAATGGCACCCTTTTTAGTGGAAGTGATTCGTTCTTGTAGCTGCCCCATTTCGGTTGCTAAAGTTGGTTGATACCCAACCGCCGATGGAATCCGGCCTAAGAGGGCTGAAACTTCCGTCCCGGCCTGCGTAAAGCGGAAAATATTGTCAATAAAGAGCAATACATCTTTACCAGCCTCATCACGAAAGTATTCGGCAATCGTCAAACCGGTCAAGGCGACCCGCATTCGTGCACCAGGTGGCTCGTTCATTTGTCCATACACCATGGCGGTCTGGTTCAAAACACCCGAACCTTTCATTTCAAAGTACATATCATTACCTTCACGGGTTCGTTCACCGACTCCGGTAAACACGGAAATTCCGTTGTGCCCCTGGGCAATGTTATGAATTAATTCTTGAATTAAAACGGTCTTACCAACTCCAGCTCCACCGAATAATCCAACTTTTCCACCCCGAATATAGGGCGCTAATAAGTCAATAACCTTGATTCCAGTTTCAAGAACCTCGGCAGACGGATTAATATCATCAAATTTGGGGGCATCCCGATGGATTCCCCACCGAGTTGCTTCTGGTCCAAATTCAGGTCCACCATCAATCGTCTCTCCAAGGACGTTAAATACTCGACCGAGGGTCTCCTTACCAACCGGAACTTCGATTGGAGCTCCAGTATTATCAACCTGCATTCCACGCTGTAAACCATCAGTTCCGTCCATGGCAATCGTTCGTACCACACCGTCACCAAGTTCCAAGGCTACTTCAGTCACCAAAACCTGATCATTGCCTTTTTGTACACGTAATGCATCGTTAATTTTTGGCAAATCGCCATCGAGAGGAAATTCAACATCAACAACTGGACCAATTACTTGGACAACTTTACCAGTATTCATTATGTGCTAATCCCTCCTATCTTTAGTGATTCAAAGCCTCTTGACCACCTGTAATTTCAGTAATTTCTGTCGTAATGGCTGCTTGCCGAGCCCGGTTATAGGTCAACTGTAACCTAGAAATTAAATCATCTGCATTTTCTGTAGCTGATTTCATTGCCATCGAGCTCGAAGAATGTTCGGAAGTCTTAGCATCCAAAATTGCTCCATAGACCAGACTCTCGGCATACTGTGGCAAGATTGACTGTAAAACTTCCGACTCAGTTGGTTCAACTTCGTACTCAGCCGACAAAACCTGTGCACGAACATTGGATCCAGCGCCATTAGCTCCTTGCATACTTTCCTCTACAGATTCACGATCCATGGGCAAGAGACGCTCTGTTACAAAATCGGCCCGAACTCGGTTTACAAAGTGCTCGTAACAAACATAGAGTTCGGTATAAACACCGTCATCATACATCTGAGTTACTGTCTTCACAATTTCCTTTACCTCGGTAAAGGTTGGAATGTCAGAAACGCCCCGATATTCATAAACAACGTTTTCGTTATTTTTCTTGTAAAAATCAGCACCAGTACTACCAACGGCCATTAATACGTAATTATCTTTGTTAGGTGTATGGGATTTAATGAAATTATTCGTTCCACGTAATACGTTACTGTTATAACTACCAACCATCCCACGATCAGAGGTAATTACCAAATAGCCGGTCTTAGTCGGTCCGGTTTGCGGTTGTTTTGGCTTTTGCTTGTCAAGCATGTGTGTTTCTGCAAGATGCATCACAACGGCTTTAATCTTCGCCACGTATTCATTGTACGTTTTGGTCTGTCCCTGAATCTGATTTAGCTTAACCGTCTGAACCATTTGCATTGCGTCAGTAATCTGGCGCGTACTCTTGGTCGATGCGATCCGATGCTTAATTTCATTCATTGAAGCGGCCATGTTTCATAACCTCCCTTCACTTATTGCTTTGCACTAGCAGGTGTCGAAGGTTTAAAAAGCTCCATAAATGATGAAACAGCTGCTTTCAGTGCATCTTCATCAGGTAACTTCCCAGTTGTTTTGATTTGCTGTAACAAATCAGCATGGGAATCATCAAAATTATGGAAAAGTTCGGTTTGAAAACGTAAAACGTCATCCACCGGTAATTTATCAAGATATCCATGGGTAAGGCAGTAAAGAATTAATACCTGTTTTTCTACCGGGATTGGATCATGCAATTTTTGCTTCAAAACCTCAACGGTGCGGGCTCCTCGATCAAGCTTACTGCGCGTAGCTTCATCAAGATCAGACCCAAATTGTGCAAAAGATTCGAGCTCATGATAAGAAGCCAAGTCAATTCGCAGGGTCCCCGCAACTTTTTTCATAGCTGGAATCTGAGCGTCACCACCAACTCGAGATACGGAAGTTCCCGCATCAATCGCTGGGCGGTCGCCAGAATAAAACATGTCTGAATTTAAGAAAATCTGACCATCAGTAATGGAAATCACATTGGTTGGAATGTAGGCTGATACATCTCCCGCCTGAGTTTCGACGATTGGGAGCGCTGTCATTGAGCCACCACCAAGTTTATCATTCAGCTTAGCTGCTCGTTCCAATAACCGCGAGTGGGTGTAAAAAATATCTCCTGGATAAGCTTCTCGACCAGGTGGCCGTCGTAAAATCAAGGAGAGTTCCCGATAAGCATTGGCCTGCTTCGTTAAATCATCAAAAACAATCAGGACATCGCGACCCTTATTCATAAAATACTCACCCATGGCCGCCCCGGCATAAGGAGCAACATAGAGCAGTGGTGCTGGCTCTGATGGTCCTGCCGTGATAACAATGGTGTAATCTAAGGCTCCAAAGCGCCGAAGAGTTTCAACCTGTTGCTTAATGGTTGAATCTTTTTGACCAATGGCTACATAGATACAAATCATATTTTGATCTTTTTGATTAAGGATCGTATCAACTGCAATCGAAGTTTTACCGGTCTTTCGATCCCCAATGATTAGTTCTCGTTGACCCCGACCAATCGGAACTAGCGCATCAATCGCTTTAATTCCGGTTTGTAGCGGTTGGTCAACTGATTTGCGTTCCATGATTCCAGGTGCTTTGTGTTCAATGGGAGCAGTTTTTTCTGTCGTGATCTGACCTTTCCCATCGATTGGCTGACCCAGAGAATTAACCACACGACCAACTAAATTTTCTCCGACGGGAACTTCCATGATGCGCCCAGTTCGCTTGACAGAATCACCCTCGCGAATCCCGGTATCATCACCAAGCACTACAATCCCAACGTTATTGCTTTCCAAGTTTTGAACCATTCCATAAACGCCGTTCTGGAACTCAAGAAGTTCTCCAGACAGCGCATTATCAAGACCATAAGCTCGAACAACACCATCACCAATGTAAGTAACAATCCCTGTTTCTGCAACCGTTAACTCATCTTGGTAACCGTCTAATTGTTTCTTAATTAGTGCGCTGATTTCTTCAGCTTTAATGCTCATAAAAGTTTCACCTCTTTAATATCTGGATCTCAAGACAGCAACAACTGTCGCATTTGTTGAATCTTTGTCCGCACGCTACCATCAAAGATTACTCCCGCCGAATGTACTACTAAGCCACCGATTAGGCTTGGATCGACATTGACATCTAGGTTAACGTGCTGCACCTGAAGCCGTTTTGAAAGCGCTTGTGCAATTTTAGCCTGTTGCAGAGCATCCAGTGGCACCGCCGTTGCTACCGTGGCCCGGACAATGCCGTGTTCGTCATTATAGCGATCATTAAATTGATCTACGACCGCAACCAAATCATCAATACGACCATAATCAAACAACATCTGCACCATTTTAGAAACAGATGGGGTATCAGCTGCTGTCAGCAGGGGGTTTAAAAGTGCTACTTTTTGTGAATGAGTTAAGCCAACACTCGTTAATGCTTGTACCAAGGTTGGATTAGCTGTAAAAACCGACTTTAATGCATTTAAATCGGCTTGCCCCGCTGAAATTTGATTGTTAGCACTCAAGGTTTCATATAATGCCTTAGAATAGCGTTTGGCAACGTCTAGTTTACTTAGACTCATGACTACCCAACCCTTCAATGTAAGAATCAATCAAAGCTTTTTGATCGGCAGCAGTAAGATTCTTTTGGATGATTTTGGAAGCAATCTCAATAGATAAGTCTGCGACATTATTTTTGGAATTAACCAATGCATCTTGTTGCTGTTGTTGAATGTCTTTTTGAGCATTAGCTTTCAGTGTTTGGGCATCCGCCTGCGCAGTACTAATAATTTCTGCACGTCGGTTATCACCAGACTGTTGCGCCTGAGCGATAATATCACTTGCCTCAGCCTGGGACTGCTGTAAGGCAGCCTGCCGCTTTTTTTCAAGCGCCGCCGCATTATTGCGAGCTGTCTCGGCTGAGTCAATGTCAGACGAAATCTTATCAGCTCGATTTTGCATCAGTTGCGTGATGGGCTTCCAAGCAACCAGTTTAACTATCCACATCAAGATGATAAAGAGCACTGCATAAAAAAGTGCATCACCGATGTTAAAAGTTGCTCCAACAATCAAATGTGTAAACATCTATTGACACCTCCTTTGTAATTAATTAAGGCGCCGCTATTACTTGTTGATTACTAGCATAGCAATAACGAAGGCCAAGATTGGCATAACTTCGATTAAGGCAACCCCAATAAACATGTTCGTTCGCAAGGTGTTACTAAGTTCAGGCTGACGGGCCATCCCTTCAAGCATTTTTGAAATTAAAATTCCATCACCAATCCCAGCACCAATTGCGGCACCAGCCATAGCAATTCCAGCAGCAATAGCTCCCATTGTTAGTCCTCCTTTTTATTCCTCAATCGATAATTTTTGAGAAACATAAACACATGATAACGTTACAAAAACATACGCTTGGATACAGCCAATAAAGACCGAGAATCCTTGCCAAGCCAACTCTAACGGTACTGAGACCGCAAAGGTCAAAATTCCACCAGAAAAGGCTAATTTAGCAATTAGTCCTGCCAACAGTTCACCGGCAAATATATTACCGTAAACCCGGATTCCCAACGTCAAGAAGTTGGTCAACTCTTCCATTAAGTTAACTGGTAACAAAAAAGAAATTGGCTGCATATATGTCGCAAAATGACCCTTGTACCCCAATTTTTTCACACTTGAATACTGGGCCAGTAGCAGTGACATTAGTGCAAATGACATCGCTACAATTGGATCTGCAGTTGGGCTCTTAACATAGACCACTCCACCGACCTCAATATGTAGGAATAATCCTAGCAAATTGGATATCAGGATAAAGTAGAATAAGGTAAAGGCCCACAAACCATAACTGCGCGTTGAACCACTTGGCAGGGTTGATTTAACAATTCCATTTGTAAAATCAACCATTGCCTCAAGTAAGTTCTGCTTGCCACTGGGTTTCATTTGTAAATGACGCGAACAAATAAACACCAACCCTAAAACAATCGCGGCTACAATCACACCGGAAATCATGTTCCCAACGTTAAAAGTCAGCCCTAAAAATTGAAAAGTACGAGTTGCCTCCACTATTTATCACCTCTTTTGCCAATTAGCTAGTAACTGAGCAGCACGCAAATTCACATGCTACTAGTCAATTATTTTAGATTCGACTTGAAAAAGACAAACCTAAAATTCAATGAGAATGATACCACCAAATCGCAGAAAACACAAAGCAATTATTTTGCAAAATCAGTGACTTGAGTGCATTTATAAAAAGGCAGAATCACAAGATTCTACCTTAGAAAATTATTTTGTTCCAAACAGGCGATCACCTGCATCGCCTAATCCCGGAACAATGTATCCATTGTCAAGTTTTTGATCAAGTGCTGCTGCGTAAATATCAACATCCGGATGCGCCGCCTCTAGGGCTTGGACTCCTTCTGGAGCTGCTACTAAGCACACAAATTTAATGTTTTGGGCACCGCGCTTTTTCAGAGCATCAATTGCCATAATGGCCGAACCTCCTGTGGCTAGCATCGGGTCAACAACCAATACCTCCCGTTCTTCAATATCTGAAGGGAGCTTTACAAAATATTCATGAGGTTCAAACGTCTTCTCATCACGATACATCCCAATATGACCAACCCGGGCACTTGGAATCAAGTCTAAAATGCCATCAACCATTCCAATTCCAGCCCGCAAAATTGGAATAACTGCCACCTTTTTCCCAGCTAATTTTTGGGTTCGGGCTTTTCCCATGGGGGTCTCCACCTCAACATCCTTCAATGGCATATCTCTTGTAACCTCAAAGGCCATTAAGTTAGCAATTTCGTTTACGACCTCGCGAAATTCGTTGGTTCCGGTATTTTTATCTCGAATAATGCTTAGTTTATGTTGGATCAACGGATGATCCATTACGTGAAACTTAATCAACCAAACCACTCCCCTTTCTTTCTAAACTGCTAGTAATTGTATCACAGGTTGCATACCGATTATCTCGTAATCGGATGGGCAGCACATAGCTGGTGTACTGACCGCTTGATTTCAGCTAAACCAGCTTGATCAGTTGGGTGTTCAACCGCTTGAATAATCAAGCGAGCAACCAAGCGGGTATCAGCTGTGTTAAATCCACGTGATGTAATGGCTGGGGTTCCCAAGCGTACCCCACTAGTAACAAACGGACTACGTTGCTCATTTGGCAATGCCTCTTTGTTAGTAGTGATATTAATTGAATCTAAGAGCGTCTGTGCCTCTTTTCCATTAAGAGTTGTCTTCGTTAAATCAATGGTCAGCAGGTGATTATCCGTCCCTCCAGAAACGACTCGAACTTCTTGCGATTTAGCAAATTCATCGGCCATTGCCTGAGCATTTTCGATCACTTGCTTTGTATAAGCCGTAAAATCAGGTTGCAGTGCCTCATAAAAAGCTGCTGCTTTCCCCGCAATGACATGTTCCAAAGGACCACCTTGCGTGCGAGGAAAGACCGCTGAATTGATTTTTGCTCCGAACTTAGCCATTGACAAAATCATTCCACCCCGTGGACCACGCAACGTCTTATGGGTTGTAGTGGTCACCACGTCTGCAATCCCAATGGGACTTGGATGTTGTCCAGTGGCAACTAAGCCAGCAATGTGGGCCATGTCAACCATTAGGTAGGCCCCCACGTCATCGGCAAGCTTGCGAAAAGCTGACCAGTCAATTGTCCGACTATAGGCAGATGCCCCTGCTACAATCATTTTGGGATGCACTTTTTTAGCCTGAGCTGCAATGGCTTCATAATCCAACCGTTCCGTTTGCGGATTCAATCCGTAGGCATAGGACTGATAGATCTGACCTGAAAAACTAACTTTCGCACCATGCGTCAGATGTCCCCCAGCATTAAGATCCATCCCCAAGATCACATCACCCGGTTTTAAAAATGCCGCATAAGCAGCTTCATTTGCTTGAGAGCCCGAGTGCGGTTGGACGTTAACGTATTCAGCTCCAAACAACTCCTTGGCACGCTCAATTGCCAAATTTTCCACGACGTCAATATTTTGACAGCCTCCATAGTAACGTTTGCCTGGATACCCCTCAGCGTATTTATTGGTTAAGACGGAACCTTGAGCGGCACGAACCGCATTCGAAACAATGTTTTCTGACGCAATTAGTTCGATCGTATCTTCTTGTCGGTGCTTTTCTGCTGTGATGGCATCCCATAATTCGGGATCATCGATTTGATAATCATATGCCATAGTCCTAACCTCATTTCATAAACTCTAGCAATTGTAGTTACAATAATTATAATGAAATAAAATGTTTCTGACCAGCCGCTTTTTCTAAGCGATTCATATAAGCATCACCCAGTCCCGTCCGAGGAAAGGCGGTTACTAAGATGTGTTTAATCTCTGGCTGCAAATCAAATTGGCGCAATCCCGCAAATAAACGCTGACTCGCTGTATTAATATCAGTCCCCAGAGAAATAACGTGGGCATTCTTCGGCCATTTTCGCATGTTAATTTGTTGTTCAGTCGCAAGAACCCCCACTGGGTCGGATTGGGTTGCTATCCAAGCAGTGGCTGGAGTCCACTGTTGATCGTCATCGACGATCTGAACTGCCGCTGCAGGTGAATAGTGCGTATATTTCATTCCTGGTGCTTTCGGAATCTCCGTTTTGCCAACCAGTGGCTGTTGCTCTAAGACTTCGCCAAGAAGCGGCAGTAAGTCAGCACGTGTAACCGCTCCTGGTCGTAAGATCGTTGGCGTCTTTGCTGACATATCCAAAACCGTCGATTCAACTCCAACTTCCGTGGGTCCTGCATCGAGAATTCCAGCAATTTTACCGTGCAAATCATGATAGACATGTGCCGCTGTCGTTGGGCTTGGTTTTCCCGAAGTGTTAGCTGATGGACCTACCAGGGGAACGCCGGCAGCCTTAATCAATGCATTGGTCAGGGGCTGTCGGGGATTACGAAAAGCAGCCGTAGATAGTCCTCCAGTTACAACTTCCGCAAGCGCTTGCGGTTTTAATTTCAAAATAATTGTCAAGGGCCCAGGCCAAAATTGATCCATTAATTTTTTAACCGTTGGCGTAAGCGTTGCGGCATACTGAGTCACTGTTTCAACGTCAGCTACGTGCACAATCAACGGATTATCGCTCGGACGCCCTTTGGCTTGGTATACTTTTTTGACGGCAGCCGTATTAGTGGCATCCGCCCCCAAGCCATAAACAGTTTCGGTCGGAAACGCCACCAACTCACCTGCTCGTAGTTGAGCTGCGGCAGCTGATAATTCTTGTGCGGTATAAATCTTTGTCTCCATTTTTAGACCTGCTCCTATCTCAGCTTCATTTTAATCATCCGATCATGACCTGCCAAATCTTGCTGCAACCCTATTTGCGCCGTTGGATTAGCCTGCTGCAATAACCTTTGGACAGCGACCCCTTGCCGATAACCAATTTCTAAATAGAGGGTTCCAGGTCTTGTCAAGTAAGTGGCAATCTCATTAGCAATGCGCTGGTAAAAGGCCAATCCGTGATGAGAAGCAAACAACGCCTGGCTGGGCTCGTAGTCTAACACCTGTTGGTCCATTACCGTGCGCTCACAATTAGCAATGTAGGGCGGATTGCTGATAACAACTTCAAACCGTTGACCTTGCAAGGTTTGAAACAAATCACTTTCTTGCCAAGTCACATCCAATCCTAGGGCAGTGGCATTTTGACGGGCCACCTGCAAAGCTGCTTTTGAAATATCACTGCCCAGCACCTGCCAATTCGGCCGTTCATGTTTGCAAGCCAAAGCAATTGCTCCACTCCCCGTTCCCAAATCGAGCAGTCGAAGACGACTAGTCCCATAATCATGCAACAACCAATCAACTAACTCTTCTGTCTCAGGACGAGGAATTAAAACCGCCGGGTTCACTTGCAATTCCAGCCCATAAAAAGGCGCCTGCCCTAAAATGTACTGGACTGGTTGTCCTTGACAAGCCTGGCGCACGACCTGTTCAAAATGATCCCGCTGGGTTGCTGACAACTGGGTCCGATAATTAGCCACTAAGGTGGTTAAATTCCAGCCCAAAAGTCCCTGAAGCAGTTCTTTAGCAGCGGTTGGTTGCTGTCCACTCTGTTGTAAGGAGGCTGTAGCCCATTTCAACGCCGAAAAAACAGTTACCGGAAAATCAAGCTTCGGGATTGTCATTTAAATGTTCCAATTTATCGGCTTGATCAGAAACAATCAATGCATCGATAATTTCGTCCAAATCGCCATCTAAAATCTTATCGAGTTTATTGAGGGTCAAACCAATTCGATGATCAGTGACCCGATTTTGTGGAAAATTATAAGTTCGAATTCGCTCGGAGCGATCTCCCGTTCCCACAGCCGACTTCCGCTGGGCATTATACTGGTCTTCCTCTTTTTGTTTGTAATAATCGTAGACTCGTGCTTTTAAGACCTTCATAGCTTTGGCCCGGTTCTGTTGTTGAGAACGTTCATCCTGCATCGCTACAACAATTCCAGTTGGCAGGTGGGTCATTCGAACAGCTGAAGAGGTCTTATTGATATGTTGTCCACCGGCTCCTGAAGAACGATAGACATCCGTACGGATATCTGCTGGATCAAGTTGAATGTCAACATCCTCTTCTTCAGGCATCACACCCACGGTTGCCGTTGAAGTATGAACCCGCCCAGCTGATTCGGTTTCTGGAACCCGTTGCACTCGGTGTGCTCCGTTTTCATACTTCAACTTGGAATACACTTTTGAACCAGTAATCATCAATACGATCTCTTTAAATCCACCAACTTCAGTATCGGCTTCATCAATAATTTCAACTTGCCAATGCTGCTTTTCGGCATATTTAACGTACATATTATATAAATCAGCAGCAAACAAGCTAGCTTCGTCGCCACCAGCAGCCCCATGAATCTCCATGATGATATTTTTCTCATCGTTTGGATCAGTTGGAATTAACAATAATTTCAACTGATTTTCCAAGTCGGTCTTGGCTGTTTCCAATTCAGCAAGCTCACTTTTTACCATGGTACTCATCTCGTCATCCAGCTTTTCTTGCAAAAGCTCCTGATCTGACGCTAATTCATTCGTCACTTGCTGATAGCGGTTGTAAGTCTCAACCGTTTCTCGCAAACTTCCTTCTTCTTTGGACAGTTTCATAAAACGTTCCGTATCAGCGATCACTTCAGGATCACTAATTAATTCATTTAATTCGTCATAGCGATCAGAGACGGACTGTAATTTGTCGTAAATTTGTTTAGTCTGATCATCAGCCATACTATTCTCCTTTGGGGGTATTTATTGTGAGGGGTGGAGCCTGGTAATGTTTGCGACAAACTGGGTAGTATGCTTCGTTACCTCCAACCTGGACCTGTTCCCCAACGTAAACCGGACGATTGTCATGGACTCGTAGGTTCATAATTGCCTTATTCTCGCAAAACCAACAGATGGTCTTCATCTCTTCTAGTTTATCTGCATACAACAATAATGCCCGCGAACCAGAAAATAACTGATTTTGAAAATCATTTTTCAATCCAAAAGCCATGACGGGGATGTCCAGCTGATCAACGATGCGCGCCAAAGCTTTGACCTGGCTTTCAGTTAAAAATTGGGCTTCATCAACCAAAACACAACTTAAATGTGAACCACGTTGGTGGTGCTGCTCTTGAGCATTAGCAATAATCTCATAGGCATCTGCTGTTGGTGCTAAGGAATAGGCTCGACGTTTGGGACCAATTCGTGATTCAATCATCCCTGCGGTCGATCTAGTGTCAAGCGCACTGGTCATTAAAAAAACCAGTTTCCCTTGTTCTTCGTAATTGTGTGCCACTTTGATAATTTCAAACGACTTGCCACTATTCATCGCACCATAGCGGAAAAAAAGTTGTGCCAAAATATCACCTTTTTCTATGTTCATTCCTGTTTTATTATAGCTAATTTGCCCAGTTCGTGCAGTGATTATTTTTTACTAGTTCTACAAATGCTTTTTTAGGCGTAAGTCGGGTTTTATGCTAAAATCTTACATAATTGAACTCTACTAATCCTAGCAAAGGAAGTGAAACACCCATGTCGCTTAAAAGTAACCTAGCAACAATGGCAGGAAAATCTTCATATTGGTTTCTGCATAATTTTATGGGGGGTGGAAGCTCCTTACCCGGTAAAATCACAACCAAAATTGACCCAGATGTTTTGCATGAACTAGGCAAAAACTATGACGTCATCATTGTCAGTGGAACAAACGGAAAGACGTTAACGACCGCTTTGATTGTCCAAGTCCTCCAAGAAAAATATGATAAGGTTTTGACCAATAAAACTGGTTCAAATATGGTACAAGGAATTGTCTCTACTTTTCTAGAAAGCAGCCGGCCTACTGCTGGTAAAAAGGGAATTGCGGTTCTTGAAGTTGACGAGGCCAATGTCAAGCCAATTGTCGAGCAATTACGCCCGAAAATGTTTGTCCTAACCAACATCTTCAGAGATCAACTTGATCGCTACGGCGAGATCTACACTACTTACCAAAAAATCATCGACGGTATCAAACTGGCTCCTGATGCATTGGTAGTTGCTAACGGTGATGAGGCCATCTTTAACTCCAAAGATTTACCTAATCCACAAGTTTACTATGGAATTAAGCACCAAGCGGCTACAGACGACCGGAAAGCTGCTCCAAATACTGATGGAGTCCTATGTCCCGTTTGTCAGCACATTATCCATTTTCATTACATCACCTATGCCAACTTGGGAGATTACTTCTGTCCGCACTGTGGTTTCAAACGACCGGACCTTAAATTTAGCGTGAATGAAATCAGTGCAAAAACTCCAACTAACTCGCGATTTATGATTGATGGCCATGCTTATCAAATTGAAATTGGTGGAACTTACAATATCTATAATGCCTTAGCTGCTTATGCAGTTGGTCGCGAAGTCGGAATTAATCCCACTCAGATTAAACATGCTTTTGAGACTAACCAACGAATCTTTGGTCGTCAGGAAGAAATTAATGTTGCTGGCAAAGAAGTCACTATCATTTTGGTTAAAAATCCGGTTGGAACTAATCAGGTCATCGACCTCCTCGCAACCGAATCGGAACCCTTTTCATTTATTGGCCTCTTAAATGCCAACTACGCTGACGGTATCGATACCAGTTGGATCTGGGACGGCGAGTTCGAACGGCTCCCTAATATGAACATCAAACAGTTTGAAACCGGTGGCAAACGTTATCGAGACATTACTTTACGGTTGCAAGTTGCTGGAGTGCCAGCTGAACAACATCGCATTCAACCGGACTTAGAAAAAGTAGTAGCAGATATTCCTAATATGCCTACTAAAAAAGTTTATATCTTAGCTACCTACACCGCCATGATGCAGGTCCGCGCAATCCTCACTAAAAAAGGTTATATCAAAGGAGTGAAAAAATAATGTCATTCTCAATTCGGGTTGCCCATTTATATGGTGATCTAATGAACACTTATGGAGATATTGGTAATATCCTAGTTTTGCAATTTTATGCTAAACAAATCGGAGTCACCGTTACTTCAAAAGTAGTTAGCCTCGAGGAAGATTTTCAGGCAGATGCATATGACTTTGCGGTTTTTGGTGGTGGACAAGATTTTGAACAAAGTATTGTTGCTAAAGATTTACAAACCAAAAAAAAGGAACTAATTAAATTTATTGAACAAAACAAACCCCTCGTAGCGGTATGTGGTGGCTACCAAATGCTAGGAAAGTACTACGTTGATGCCGAAGGACGTAAGCTTCCAGGAATCAGTGCTATGAATCACTATACCGAACAGCAACATGAACATCGGTTTATCGGTGATATTCTCATTAAAAATGCTGCCACGGGTCAAGAATATCATGGTTTTGAAAATCACCAAGGAGTTACTTATTTGGGTAAAAATGAGCACCCATTAGGAAAGGTTCTTAAGGGCTATGGAAATAATGGAACCGACGGAACCGAAGGAGCTGTCTACAAAAACACTACTGGCACTTATTTTCACGGTCCCATTATGGCTCGCAATGGTAACTTTGCTGTCCATATGATGTTTCAAGCGTTAGAAACCAAATATCCTGATACAGACTTTACGGAAATGAAAAACCAGGTTCAAATTTCTGGATATTAATAAAAAAACTTCCTGTTAGCTAACAGGAAG
>NZ_ALXG01000048.1:0-21010 GCF_000512295.1 Fructilactobacillus florum 8D | reverse complement strand
AGAGTCTGAAGTTGATTCAGAATCAACAATTGATTGCGATACGGATTGTGAGCTTGAAGTAGACTCTGAATCTACAACTGACTGTGATTTAGACTGGGAATCTGAAGCGGAAGTTGATGTACTGTTAGAACCAGAGACAGAGCTGCTTGACGATTCCGAAATACTAGTTGAGGTTGAATCAACTAGTGATTTCGACTCAGATTGTGAATTTAAATCGGACATTGATGTAGACTGCGACGTACTATTTGAAACAGATGCGCTGCCTGAAAGAGAATCGTAATATTTTTGTAAACTACTAATAATGCTTTCGTTGTAAGAAGTTGAGTTGCTCAATGAAAGCTGTTGCTGCTCCTCAGCTAAAATTGAAGCCGAAATACTAGCAGAATTCTGGACCGAAGTTTGATGTGAAGCAACTATAGATTGACTCGTATCAACAGAATCACGAATGGATCCTGAGTGAAACGACCAAGCTGAATCCGCTGAATCCTCAATACTTTTATAAATAGTACTTAATGAAGTCGAAACACGGTTAAAGACCGATTGTGAATATTGATTAGAGACCGACAGCGAAAAAGGCGCCTCTGATGCAGATTTACTCGAAGAAGCCACATTTGAAGCTTGGATTTCTCTTGATTTACTGCGGTTAACTCCAAATATACCCCAGGAATCGTTATAATCTTTAGTTGATTTTGAAGTGCTAAATTCGTATGAATTACGAAAACTCTGACTTTTTTGTAATGAAAAACTTTGAGATGCTATTACACTGTTACGATTAGTTGAATTAAGCAGAAAATGACGGTCTGCTTCAATCGAATCAGAATATGAGGCCTGCTCATCATTGATGGACTGTTCTCGTGACTCACTATTACTAATGCTTGCAGAGATAGAGTCATCTTGCTGTGAATCCGCCTCCCGACTGAATGATTCACTCTGTGATAATGACGAATTCGCAGATCCAATTAAACTATCAGAAATCGAAGTACTGAGCGAAGAAAACTCTGCTGATTGGCTCGGAGTAACTACCTGAGAACCATAGCTGGCTGACATACTTGTAGAAAGTGAAGTAACCAATGATGTACCCAAACTTGCTGAAGCAGACGTTGACAGCGAACTATCAATAACATCCCTGTTTTGAAGAAACTGAGAGCGAACGTTAGAGAAGCTGGCAGTTGCCTTACCACCAACGTTATTTTGATAGTCTTCATTGGCATCAGTAATCATGCGCCCAACCTGACTATTTTTTTCCACATTCAAAATCCGCAGGAATTTATCAGAAATAAACTGGGCTAGCCCAGTTGTGTCAATTCCTACATTAAAGTACATGGTATCGCCAGGTTGAAATCCAAATGCTCGTGGATCGAATTTAAAACTAAGCTGACCATTATCAGGAGTGGCCCGCTGTGCGCCAATTTGTTGCCAACCATCTTCATTAGGGTCCCAGATATACAAATTAACTTTCAGCTCACCCAAGAAGTTGAGCCATCCTTGATCGGTCTTAATATGGACCGTTCCGGTGAGCTCATCGTAATAATAGTTACCATCTCGCAAAGCGTCTGAGATATTCATGGCCATGCCAAAATCAGCCAAACTAGTATTTTGTTTCCTTAAGGCATCGTTAATTTTCCGCATGAAATCATCAAATGATGAATTATCACCGACAATCGCATCCGGTCGTTGCTGATCTTGAGATTGCATCAACGTCATGGTGGAAATTTGGTTGGCTTCTCGTTGCTTTATCGTACTATTATTGTCATCATCAACTTGTGAAGCACTTTGACTAGAACTTGTCGATAAACTCTCTGAATCACTGGTTACGTCAGATCGATCATCATTACTATCAAGCAAACTATTCGAGACACTGGTTTCATCGTGATCCGTAGCCGTTTCGCTAGCTTCCCGTTTGTCTTGACCGTCGTCAGTAACTTGACTCATGGACTGCTCAGCTTGGCTATTAGATTGACTAACTTCAGCTGTACTATTCGAATAAGATTGACTGGTCGAGGTACTAGTGCTGGAGCCAGAAGTCGACTGCTCCTGCTGTTCAGACTGCGACTGGCTGTAACTCGTCATACTAATCGTTGACGTCGTTTCACTATGCGACTGCTGGCTAGCATTAACCTGATTACTAACACTTCGACTATTGTTTAAATTCAACTGACTCTCAGTCGTTGATTCGGCCTGGCTCGTACTATTTGAATCTGTTTGGTTCGTCGTAGCATTACTCGACTCATCATTACTATCACTTCCAGAAGGCAACGTAGTCTGTCGCTGATTTACCAATAAATCCTTACTCTTCGCAGTAACAGTTTGCGTCGTATCTGCCATGACTGCCCCAGAACTAACAAATAAGCCCGCTACCACTCCGCTCAAACTCGAAGTTCCAGCAATCAGCCATCTTTTGCGGGATTTATACATTCTGTAACGAACTTTTTTATTGTTTTCATATAATTGTTTGGCTCGTTGTTGTTTAAATCGGCTCATTTTAAATCATCACCTCCATAATATAATGATTTAATTCGGACTTAATTTAGCTATCTGCTAATTATAAGTAATAAAAAATCCAATTGCAATTATTAGCAGACCTTTTTTGGTTTCTTTTAAAAAATATTAAATACTATGAACATTTTTACCTATAATGCACAAAAAAGGATTGCTATAAAAATAGCAATCCTTTTAATTACGCTACTTTGTAAATTCTAGGTTACTCCAGAATTGATTGTTAGCAGCATCGGAATTGTAATTCTTCAGTTTACTGTTAACGGGCACCCAGTCAGTTCTGTATGTTTCTGGCACGTAGGCTGCCTGATCATTCATGTATCGTTGCCACTTACTGTACTGTTGTTTTCGGTAATTCTTATTCCACGACTGCTCATTGTTTAGACTATTCAAGAGTTTCGTGTTTTCTGGAGTACTGAAGTGACCCATATTATAGGCCGCATCAGCTCCGTAAAGTTGCGTTGGAGTTGGTTCTGAACCGACTGACCAACTTGCAGCGTAAATATCCATCTTATCCTGTTTTGGTGCCTGCAAAGCTTCGTAGAAACTATTCATTTCCATTGGCTTGCCTCCGGCGTACTTCACATTCAAGCCAATTTTACGCCAATTTTGAACATAGGAATCCATTGTTGCTTCAACTGTTTTTGAGGACTGCATAACCCCAAAGTTAATTTCCAATGGCTTGCCGTTTGGCTGGGTTCGCCACTTACCCTTCTTTTTATAACCGGCTTCGTCCAGTAGTTTTTCAGCCTTCTTTTGATCAAAATTATAACCCTTAATATTTTTATCATGAACATCCTTGAAAATTGGCGGAATCAACGTGTTACCCCGCGCAGTCAATCCATGACCAAACTTTTTAGCAGGAGTATTCACATCGATGGCATACATCATAGCTTGGCGGAGTTTTTTGTTACTCATTTTCATGTTAGGATCGGTCACTTGTTGATTCGTTTTTGGATCCATGTGGCCTAGATTAAATCCAAAGTAGTTGTAACTGTTTCCTGGGTTACCAGTAATTTTATAGTCCTTCAATTTGGACACATCTGGATAGTTGCTAGCTCCCAAACCACCCAAAGTAAAATCATACTTTTTGGCTTTCAAAGCGGCAGCAATATTATTACTAGAAACCACTTGGATGTTAATGTGTTTAATTTTTGCTTGTTTACCATAGTAATACTTGTTTGGTGACCAGCTTGTAGATTCTCCTTGAACCATACTGTCAAGCTTGTAAGGACCCGTAAAGATTGGTTTCTTACGAATCTGTGGTGCTGAAGTCAACTTATCAATAGGAACATCCTTAATGTAAGCATATGGTTCTACGGAACCCCAGATAAAGCTGTTCCCCGCATACTGCATCGAAGGAGTTACTCGGTCAACGTGAATCACGACTTTTTTACCGTTTTCTCCCTCGGGCATCTCAATCCCAGAAATCGTTTTAGCGGTTCCCGCATGGTAATCGGCCATTCCCTTGATATTTTCAAAATCAGAACTGTACTGCTGAGACTTAGTGTTAGGGTTAGCAATTATCTCGTAGGGGTATTCAATGTCCTTGGCCGTTACCGGACTTCCGTTCGACCACTTAGCATTTTTTCGCAACGTAATTGTCACAGTTTGCCGATTCCGGTCAATTCGCTGGTTAGCCATACCACCATCGATAATCTTATAATCACTATCCGTTTTAAACAATGAATTAACCGAACCAGGCTGTTCCCCACCAGGAGAAAACACATCTGAATCTTCGGCGTTAGTTGACAAAGTCGGAGATGAAATCCCGGCAAACGGTGAATTATTCACCTCTGCAAGCTTTAAAGTACCCTGATTTGCCTTACTATCACTGCTTCCCTGTGCACTATAACTCGGTTTCAATTTATTGGGGTTGACGGTTGCATTTTGATCATTTGAACATGCCGCCAACGTCAACGGTACGACAGTCATTGCCACCATGGCTGCCCATTTTCGATATTTGTTCATTTTCCTACTCCCTTCAAATCGCTAATCAATTTGTTGACTAGCATTCAATGTCCGACGAATCACTTGCCCAACATAACTAATTGCTAAACACAGCAAGATAATCTCAACAGCAGCAAACAACCATGTCCACCAATACTGCGTAATATTCTCTGGATCAGTTGCATTGGCAATCAACGTTCCTAATGAGGGGGTCCCATTTGGAAGTCCAAAACCTAAAAACGATAGACCAGTTTCAACTCCAATATTTTCAGCAAATGAGAGAGTTGTATCTACAATAATTAAAGAAGAAATATTCGGTAAAATCTCACGGAACATAATCTTTAAATTGCTACTACCAGCCGTTTTTGAAGCCGTCACGTAATCCTTTTGTGACTCTGCCAAAGTTCTCGATCGAATCAGTCGCGAAGTGCCCATCCAATAAAACAAAGACAAAATCAACGTTAGCGTAATCGCGTTATATTGCGGGATGATTGTCACAATTACGATAATGGTCATCAACATCGGAATAATCATCATAAAGTCATACAAACGTTGCATAGTGAGGTCAACCAAGCCACCAAAGAAGCCTGAAACTAATCCGTACACCACTCCAAAGGTCGAAGAGATGGCTGTCAGTCCAAGTGCAATGCAAATCGAATTTCGTGATCCCACGATCAGTTGCTGCGCAATCGAACGCCCACTGGAATCCGCTCCTAACAAATAATCAGAAAAGGGGGGCGAATTGTAAGCCATGATGTCAACATTCATTGCTTTGCCAGTGTCCACAAACCAGGAGCCCACTACAACGAAGACAATAAATCCAACAATTGCAATCAATGAAATCAATGCGGCACGATCTCGTTTAAACTGGTGCCACATAATCTTGGCACTGCTTGGAGTTGCCTCTTGTTCAGCTTCTTTAGTCAATCTATCCAACTCAGCCGCGGAAATTTGGCTCTGTGAATCAAATGAACTTGCCATACTTGCTCACCTCCTTCTTATTCAACCCGAATCCGCGGATCAATGACTGCCAAAACCACATCAGAAATCAATGTCCCTAAAAGATTCAAGAAACCGTATAACAAAACCAACGCAGTGATTACCGTATAGTCACGATAATTGACGGCATTCAAGAACAGCAAACCCATTCCGGGATAAGAGAACACCATTTCAGTAAAAATCGAGCCGGCCAGTAATCCAGTAATTGAATACCCTGAGAAAGCTGCGATTGGTAACAATGAATTCCGAAAGATATGATGCCGGTAGATATCTTTCATCGGAATTCCCTTTGATTTAGCAGTTTTCACATAAGCCGAATGCTTAGCGTCAATCACCTCAGAGCGCAGATATTGCACAATGTTCACTGTTCCGAACAAGGCTCCTAGTAATCCGGGTAGAATGATATGAGTTAGGCGAGAAATCACGGTCCCAAAGCCGGTGGCAGTAGGAGAAATCGACCCAGCGGTGGGAAACAGATTAAAAAGATATCCAAAAATCCAAATGCCCAGCACTAGGACAACGAAAAATGGAATTGCCATCGTAACGTAGGTATAAACCCTAACCAAGTTATCCTGCCATTTTCCTTCGTGCTTACCGGCATAAACCCCCAAGGGTAAAGCAATCATGTAAGTCATAATCATGGTAAACAGCGCTAACCAAAGAGTATTTAATCCTCGTTGTTGAATCAGTCCGACGACCGGTTCTTTATACTCGTAGCTCATGCCTAAATCACCATGAAACAGATGGACAACCCAATTCCAATATTGCTGGTACCACGGATCATACAGACCATTGGCTTGCATTAAATGATGGATTTGTTGCGGACTAGATTTGGGATTGATTGACCCTAGAAAGGGATCCCCTGGCATTGCCTTCGCTAGTAAAAACACCAGCATGCTCAAAATAATCAACTCAGGAATCATGATTAAAAAACGGCGTAAAATTGTTTTCCACATGGCTAGTGCTCCTCTCTCTGTAAGATTTTATGGCGAAGCGCTTCGTTAGGTGGCAACGAAACCCAGTGGGTCTCAGAAACTTGCACGAGGGGAAAAGCCTGCCCTTGTTGATCGTAGTACTGGTGCTTGTCTTGATGGTATTTTTGATTCATAGCCAACCGCGCCTCGCGATGTTGTTCGCGATGGTCAACATCCGTTTGTGGAATTGCTTCCAACAACTGCTTCGTATAGATGTGGATTGGATGTTGATAAATATCCGCTCGGGTTCCAATTTCAACAATCTCACCACGAGTCATGATGGCAATTCGATCACACATATGGCGAATAACTCCCAAATCATGTGATATAAACAGATAAGAAATGCCAAATTCAGCTTGAATTTTTTTCATAAAATTCAAGACCTGTGCTTGTACAGATAGATCCAAGGCAGAAACTGGCTCGTCCGCAATGATTAATTTCGGATGAGTAGCTACTGCTCGCGCAATTCCAATTCGTTGTTGCTGCCCTCCAGAAAACTGGTGCGGATATTTATATAGAGCATCCGGTGATAGCCCAACAATATCTAGTAGCTGTAGCACCCGCAGTTTCAAATCATTTTTACTCAGATTTTCAAAATTACGCAGGGGCTCACTAATAATGGAAGCAATTCGCTTTTGCGGGTTCAAACTTGAAAATGAATCTTGAAAAATCATTTGAACATCACGCCGAAAGTCTTGATGTTGTCGTTTAGCAACCTTAGTAACGTCATGCCCTTGATAGCTAATCGTGCCCCCCGTTTGGGGTTCTAATCCCAAAATGGCCCGACCAGTTGTTGATTTTCCAGATCCAGATTCACCCACCAATCCAAAGGTCTCACCTTGATTGATTGAGAAACTCACATCGCGAACTGCCTGAATTTCGTCCAATTTTCGATTAAAAAAGCCGCCACGCACCGGAAAATATACTTGTAAATCCTTAACCGTTAGTAAGCTCATGCGCGCTGATCCTCCTTAAAATAAAATTGACGATAACAGGTACAACGCACCTGATGTCCGTCCCCTAAATCGTGCATAACGGGTAAGTCTTCATGCGCACTTGCCGGAATCCATGGAATTCGAGGGGCAAAGCGATCGCCAGTTGCTGGCATCTTTTGTAAAGATGGAACATTCCCCTGAATGACATAGAGATCATCAGTTGCATTATCAATCTGAGGAATCGATCGTAACAGTGACCGCGTATAAGGATGCTGGGGTTCCTTGAAAATTTGTTGCACCGAGCCACTCTCCACAATTTGGCCAGCATACATCACGGCCACCCGGTCGGCCGTCTCAGCAACTACGCCCAAGTCATGGGTAATTAAGATAATGCTGGTATGGTTTTCTTGTTGAACTCGTCGCAATAAATCTAAGATTTGTGCTTGAATCGTCACGTCTAGCGCCGTTGTTGGCTCATCGGCAATGATCAAATCTGGTTTACAAGCCACTGCCATTGCAATCATGACTCGCTGTCGCATTCCTCCAGATAACTGATGCGGAAACTGGCGTGCCGTGCGTTTGGGATCATGAATTCCAACTTCTGCCAATAACTTCAAAACTCGTTGATATCGCTCCGTCTTACTCAAATCGGTGTGATAAGCCATCACCTCATCAATCTGGTTAGCAATTCGTTTTAACGGATTAAGTGCCGATAACGGGTCTTGAAAAATCATACTAAGCTTAAGTCCTCGAATCTCGTCATAACCTGTTTCCGTGAGCTTGGTGAGTTCTTGTCCTTCAAAGACAGCTGATCCACTGACTTTGCTATCATGTTCATCTAGCAATCCCATGATGGTGTTTGCAAAAGTACTTTTGCCACAGCCGGATTCACCTACGATTGCTAAGAATTCACCAGGATTAACCGTTAAATTGACATCATCAAGCGCTTGGTAGTAGTGGTCATTAATTTTAAACGAGGTCTTTAAATGTTTTGTTACTAGCAACGGTGCTTGTGTTTTTTTCAAAATCCCCGTGCTCCTTTCGCCCAGCTCTTAATCAAAATTTAATTGTTTTTCAGTTTAAGCGTGCCTTTACCAAAATGCAATAAAAAATTGTAAATTTCTTAAAATTATTTGCTTTTAAGTGATGATTAGCTAACATCGACGTTTTAAAGTTCGTTTATTTCCGTAAAAATCGCACGGAAACCGGTTTCCATATAATTGTGATGATGACGGTCATGGGAACGCTTTCATTCGAGCTCGTTTCCAAACAATTTTAAGAAATTACCCCTCATGCGGCTCAAAATACCGAAATCAATTGTAGAAAACAGATTTAATCTTAGGAATTTCATTTACAACCGAATTCACACGGTTTATTATTAGTTAAAACTTAATTACTACTAGTAAGTTTTAACTAGACAGGAGGTAGTCCCATGAAAAGACTCAAGCACCGTAAATTCTTTTCATTTGCAATGCTTGGCGTTGTTGCTGTTGCTTTAGCTGGTTGTTCCCAACAAAGTAGTAGCAATACCCCAAGAAATAAAACGGTGGCGGTTAGTAGCAAGGACGTCATCAGTACCATGGATTCATCGCTAAATACCGACCAAATTGGATCGCAGAACCTTAATAACACCATGGAGGGGTTATATCGTTATCGTGGCAAGCAACTCAAACCAGCAATGGCCACTTCAATTGCCCAACCTACCAATAATGGAACGGTTTATAACATTAATCTCCGTCATGCTAAGTGGTCAAATGGCGATCCGGTCACAGCACATGACTTTGTCTATGCTTGGCGACGAATTGTTGATCCTAAGACTGGCTCACAGTATTCCTACATCTACAGTGGCATTAAAAATGCCGATGCAATTGTAGCCGGAAAAAAGAAACCAGATACTCTCGGTATCAAAGCGTTGGGTGATCACCAATTGCAGATTACCCTGGAACATCCGATTCCTTACTTCAACACCCTTGTGACTGGGAGTCAGTTTCTTCCAATCAACCAACGTTCGATTAAAAAAGCCGGCAATACTTATGGAATCAGTAGTAAAGAAATGGCCTTTAACGGACCTTACAAGCTAGTTAACTGGAAGGTGGGCGACACCGAATGGACAGAAGTTAAAAATCATTCCTACTGGAACGCACGCCATGTTCAGCCTAAAGCCATCAAGTACTACACGATCAAGGATCCAAATACCGGGCTCAATCTTTACGATACTAATCAAATGGATCGCTATCAGGACATCTCCGGCGATTCTGCCCGACAGCTTTCCAATCGCCACGATTTCGGCACTGATTTGACCAGTTCGACTTTCTACATCGAAATGAATCAAAAAAAGCTTCCTTACTTTAAAAATGCCAAGTTGCGGCAAGCAATTTCACTCACCATCAATCGAGACGAGCTTTCAAACAATGTCCTTGGAAAAACCGGAACCGCATCTCACAGCATTGTTCCGCGCGACATGACTCATCACAAAGCCACGGGGACTGATTTTGTCAAAGAGCCAAGCGCCCTTGCCGACCAGCAATATACTAGTTATAATCCGAAAAAAGCAACTAAGCTTTGGCAAGAAGGTTTACAAGAAACCGGTCAAAAAGAATTAAATCTGACCATGACAACTGATGATACCGACACGGCCAAAAAACAAGCCGAATACTTACAAAACAGTTTTGAAAAAAATCTGCCTGGCTTAAAAGTAACGATTAGCAGTGTTCCCTTTAAAACTCGAATCCAACGTCAATCAACCCATGACTTCGATTTGATTGTAGCCGCTTGGAACGCTGACTACCCTGATCCAACCAACTTCATGGATCTCTTTACCACTGGTAATCCACAAAATGACGGTCAATGGAGTAACAAAGAATATGACCACTATGTAAAGGCCGCAGAAACAACTGATATCAATAATCCTGAACTCCGATGGAAAGATATGTTACAAGCTCAACATATCATCACCAAAGAACAGGGTGTGATTCCTTTGTATCAGGTCACTTCTGCCTCACTAACAAAATCAAATGTTCATAATTTCAAAATCACGCCAACCGGACTTTACGATATGGCAAGTGTGATTAAAAACTAGCGGAGGGGAGCCGTCACATGACCAGATATATTTTAAAGCGAATTTTTTATCTCTTTTTGATGTTGTTAATCATTGCTTCCATCACCTTTTTTATGATGAAAGCCTTGCCTGGGACGCCCTATACGAACCAAGCAAAATTATCACCAGAACAAATCGCCACTTTAAACCAAAAATACGGATTTAATAAACCCCTGTGGGTGCAATATTTCATGTACTTGGGGAATCTGTTGCATGGTGATTTAGGAACATCCTTTCAATTTAATAACCAACCCGTAACTCAGCTGATTGGTAACCACGTTGGCCCCTCCGTCCAACTAGGACTCCAGGCAATGATTCTTGGAACTATTTTAGGAATTATTTTAGGTAGCATTGCGGCTATCAAAAAACACAGCTGGATTGATGCCCTTACCACGATTGTTTCAATTCTGGGTCTATCAATTCCTAGTTTTGTGTTGGCAATTCTTCTTCAGTGGTTCTTTGGTTTCAAAATTCAGCTACTTCCAGTTGCCCTCTGGCATGGATTTAGTTCGTCAATCCTCCCAACGCTTGCCCTGACTGCTCTGCCTCTAGCTAGTATTGCTCGCTACATGCGGACAGAAATGGTCGATGTCTTGAGTAGTGATTACATCGAGTTGGCTCGTGCCAAGGGAGACGATAGTTCGGAAGTCATCTTAAAACATGCCATTCGGAACTCCCTAATTCCAATCATTACGGTAATCGGACCCATGGCCGTTCAGATTATGACCGGTTCAATGGTAGTGGAATCCATCTTCTCCATCCCTGGGATCGGAAATCAGTTTGTTCAGTCAATTCTAACCAATGACTACCCCACCATCATGGGGCTAACTCTCTTCTATTCATTCTTAATGGTGGTTGTCATCTTAATTACAGATATTATGTATGGAGTTATTGATCCCCGGATTCGCCTGGGAAAAGGAGGTAAGGCATAATGAGTCAGAATCAAACTTCGCCAGCAAATGGGTTTGTCTTGGCTAATCACGACCCCGCCAACTTCTCAAACGAGGGGATTAATTCGGAAACCCGCACTTATTTTCAAGACGTGCGACGCCGATTTATGCATAACAAAATTGCTATGACGTCTTTTATTATTCTATTATTGATTATTCTAGTGGCCTTTATTGGTCCATTCTTATTACCAACCGATCCCAACGCCCAAAATGTGGTTTACGCTAATTTACCCCCCAAATTTGGCAATTTAAATTTACCAGGGCTTAATGGTATGCAGGATATCGGTGGAAAAACCGTCAATGCCTATCAAGCTGCTCATGTCCCTAATGGAACTTATTACCTGTTTGGAACTGACTACCTCGGACGGGATCTTTTTGCCCGAATTCTTTATGGAACCCGGCTATCAATCATTGTTGCGTTAGTTGCAACTTTACTAGATTTAGTAATCGGAGTTCCCTATGGGATCGTCTCTGGGCTCAGCAGTGAGCGGGTAGATACTTTTATGCAACGAATCATTGAAATTATCTCATCCGTACCAGATTTGATCGTCGTAATCTTGTTATTGATCGTCTTAAAACCAGGATTGACCTCAATTATCATTGCGATTGCCTTTACAGGGTGGGTTACAATGGCACGTTTGATTCGAGCCCAGGTGTTTCAATTAAAAACTAATGAGTTCGTATTAGCTTCACAAACCTTGGGTGAATCAAAGTGGAAAATCTCGCTGCGTCATCTCGTGCCTAACCTAAGTTCAACCATCATCATTCAAACCATGTTCTCAATTCCTACTGCGATCTTCTTCGAAGCTTTCTTGAGTTTCATCGGAATCGGAATCCCCGCTCCAAATGCTTCGCTTGGAACCTTGATGAGCGATGGGCAAAAAGCCTTTCACTTCCTCCCTTATCAAATGTGGATTCCAGCGATTATCTTAAGTTTGATCATGATTACTACCAACTTACTGGGTGACGGGCTGCGAGATGCTTTTGACCCAGAATCTGATTAGAAAGGACTGTGACGATGCCAGAAAAAATTTTAGACGTTCAAAATTTAGTAGTCGATTTTACAACTCTCAATGGAACTGTCCACGCCATTCGTAACGTCAGCTTCTCGTTGAACAAGGGCGAAACCCTCGCTCTTGTGGGTGAATCCGGTTCTGGAAAATCAGTAACGGTTCGTAGCATCATCCAACTCTATGCTAAAAATGCTAAGGTTATGGGTGGTAAAGTTAATTTCCACGGAGAAAACCTCTTGCAGAAATCTCCCAAAGAAATGAATAAATTACGTGGCAAAAAGATCTCTATGATCTTTCAAGATCCGATGACTTCTCTAGATCCCACGATGACGATTGGCAAGCAGGTCGCAGAACCCCTCTTGGTGCACCACGATGCCACCAAAGAAGCAGCGTATCAACGAGCTCAAGAAGTCTTAGAGTTGGTCGGTATTCCGAACGCAAAAGCTCGGATGAAAAACTATCCCCACCAGTTTTCTGGTGGACAACGTCAACGAATCGTGATTGCGATGGCAATCATCGACAATCCAGAAATTTTAATTGCTGATGAACCAACAACTGCTCTAGATGTTACGGTACAGGCACAAATCATCAGTTTATTAAAGGATTTACAGCAACGGATTGGAACGGCAATTATCTTTATTACCCACGATCTCGGAGTGGTTGCAGGGATTGCTGATCGAGTTGCCGTGATGTATGCTGGGAAAATTATCGAATATGGGACGACGGACGAAATCTACTATAACCCCCAACACCCGTACACTTGGGGACTATTAGATTCGATGCCCACTCTTGATATTCAAGGACAACGTCTCAAAGCAATTCCAGGCTCACCAGCTAATTTAATTAATCCCCCCAAAGGGGATGCCTTTGCTCCCCGCAACCCATATGCATTAAAAATTGATAGTGAAGAAGAACCTCCTTTCTTTAAAGTTACTGATAGTCACTATGCAGCTACCTGGCTGTTGGATCCGCGGGCTCCTAAGGTAACCCCACCAGCATCCATTCAAAAACGATTTGCTAAATACACGGCATTGCGAGGTGAAGACCATGCCTAACTCAAAACAACAGCGCAAAGCAGTCATCCAAGTCCGCAACCTGAAACAATACTTTAATGCCGGAAAAAAATCAGAAGTGCGTGCTGTTGATGACATCTCATTTGATATTTATGAAGGTGAAACGCTGGGGCTCGTCGGTGAATCTGGTTCCGGAAAGACAACTACCGGGCGGAGCATCATCCGGCTATACAACCCGACTAGCGGCGAAGTAATCTTTAATGGCCAAAATATCGCTAAATTAAAAAATCGAGATTTAAAAGGCTTCCGCAAAAACATGCAGATGATTTTCCAAGATCCGTACGCTTCGCTCGATCCCCGTATGAAGGTCAAGGATATCATCGCAGAGGGCATTGATATCCATCACTTGGCAAAGGATCAAGCGGAGCGAGATCACCAAGTTGCTGAACTATTGGAAAAAGTTAATCTCAGCCCTGATTTTGCTAACCGATATCCACATGAATTTTCTGGAGGACAACGACAGAGAATCGGGATTGCCCGTGCCCTGGCGGTGCAACCAAAATTCATCATTGCTGACGAACCGATCTCAGCTCTCGATGTCTCAATCCAAGCACAGGTGGTTAACTTGCTGCAAGATATCCAGCAGGAACAAAATTTAACGTATCTCTTTATTGCCCATGATCTCTCCATGGTGAAATACATTAGTGATCGTATTGCAGTCCTCTATCTCGGAAAGATTGTTGAACTAGCCGATACCGAGGAAGTTTACAATCATCCCTTACATCCCTACACCCAGAGTTTGATTTCGGCTGTCCCCGTACCAGACCCAGAGATTGAGAAAAATCACAAAATTAAAACCTTTGATCGAAGTCAGGCTTTTCATGATGATGACCAGCTTCGTGAAGTTTTACCAGGCCATTTCTTATACTGCAACGAAGCAACGGCCGCTACATTTAAATAGTTAGAAACAAAAACACGTCCACTATCACTAGTAGACGTGTTTTTGTTTCTTGTGGCTAATCCGTAACTTAATTAATCCCAGCCTGTCGCAGCAATTCCAGCTTGCGTTTCCGACTGACGTGTTGTCGCGTAGAAAAAACGTCATAGCCGTGGCGCCGCACCTCTGCCAAAATCTCACGATAGACTAGCAGTGCGCTTAATACGGCTGCTTGTGAATCTAAATCTAGGTCAGCAATCATCCCTAATGAATCATTATAGAGTTGTTCGGCTTGCTGGGCCAGCTCTTCCCACAATGCAATGAAGTTCGGGGTAATCTGGTGCTGAGCCAACATTGTCTCTGTCACCCCGTGTGCACGCATTGCACTTTTCGGTAAATAAATGCGTCCGTTTTCAAAGTCTTCCCCGATGTCTCGGAGAATATTGGTGAGTTGCATCGCTTGTCCTAGTTGTTTCGCCGGTAGCTGTAACTGCTCGAATTTTTTTGAAAGAATTGGCAACAACAGCAAGCCAACGCTGCTTGCCACGTAATATGCATAGTCGAGCAATTGGCGATTTGAATCTGGCTGGACAAAATTATAATCTAGGCGCTGACCCGTCAACATGTCCAAAAAATACTTCGAGTCAATGGGATAAGTTTTAAACACAACGGTCAAAGCACGCCACAGTGGCTTATCAACTGCTTGCTGATGACGAAATTTTTCCAATTCAGTGGTCAATTGGTTTAACTCTTCGAGACTTTGTGCCTGATCAATCGCATCATCAGCCAATCGACAAAAAGCATAGATAGCATAAACGCTTTGATTTTTGGGGAAAGGTAATTGCGAAAATGCTAAATAAAATGATTTTGAATTGGACTTAATGATGGCTTCACACGTCGCAAAATCTGAACGTTCTGCTCGAAATAATTGGTCATTCGGCGTGATCATAGCGAAGAACCTCCTCAACAGCTAATTTAGCACTCTGCATCACGATTGGAACTCCTGCTCCTGGATGGGTACTACTACCGCAAAAATACAAATGATCAGCATACTTAAACTTGTTGTGCGGACGGTAATAATTACTCTGGCGTAGGGTTGGTTTCAAACCAAAAGTAGCTCCATTATAGGCATTGAATTTTGTTTGAAAATCTTTGGGTGTATAAAACTCTTCAAACGAAATGTGTTGCTCGATATCTTTAAAACCCGTGCGTTCCTTGATTAAGTTGATAATTTGGTTGCGGTACTTAGTCTGAACTGCTGGAGACCAATCCGCATACTTTGACAACTCCGGCACCGGTACCAAAACATAGAGCGCTTCTTTTCCAGTGGGAGCCAACGTATCATCTAAAAGGGAGGGACGATAAACATAAAATGAAGGATCAGTCGGTAAATTACCATTTTCAAACAACTCATCAATGTTTAATTTAAAATCATCCGCAAAGTAGATACTATGGAGGGCACTCGGACTATATTTTTTATCAAGCCCCAAATACATTACAAAACAAGAACACGAATATTCCATGTTTTCAATTTTGTGATTCGTATATTTACCCCGTTGACGCTCATCAGGAATCAACGACTGCATGGCATAGGGGAAGTCTGCATTACAGACGACCGCATCTGACGGCACCAAAGTGTGGTCGATTTTAACTCCAACTGCTTGGCGATTTTGAATAACCAGCTCTGAAACGGGGGTATTGTAAACAATCTGACCACCAAGTTCAGTAAACAAGCGTGCCAGAGCGGTCGCCATCGTATACATTCCTCCCTTAATAAAGTAAATTCCGTACAAAAGTTCAATCATGGGGATGATTGTATATAATGACGGACCCTGATAAGGAGAAATCCCGATGTAAAGGGTTTGAAATGCCAAGGATTTACGCAATCTTTCATCCTTAACGTATTTTGCAATTGACGAATACGCATCATTAAAGGTTTTCAATTTAACCCCGGCAAATAGTGATTTGGGATTGTAAAAGTCAGTAAAACTCCGAAATGACCGGGTCAAGAAATTGTCCTTAGCAATCAGATATCGCTGATAGATGTCACTTAAAAAGTGCAAATAACCTTGAGCATCCTCGGGTGAAATCTTTTCCAGAGTCTGAGTTAGTTGCACTAAATCATTTGAAAAAGAAAGTTCTTCCTCATCTCGAAAGAACAATTCCAGCATTGGTTCCACCTTCTGCATTGGAATGTAGTCATCAGGGTTGCGTCCACAGAAGGTAAAGATTTCACGATAAATTTCTGGCATCATCACAATCGTTGGACCAACATCAAAGGTGAAGCCCTTCGCTTTAATTTGGTTCATCTTGCCGCCCGGAGTTGCTTCTTTTTCGTAAATCGTAACTTCATAACCCAATTTTTGAAGCCGAATTGCCGCCGTTAAGCCCCCAATTCCTGCCCCTACTACGCTGATTTTTTTCATAATTGGTCGCCTCATTAAATAATGATGATTAATTAGTTTTAATCAAAAATAACCTTGATTTGTTATTAGTATCATACCACAAGCAACTCTTAAAATAGCTGTAATCCAATCTTTTCGCCGGTTTGCTAACAAAAAACCGTTAGTTTCATTTCGCAAGAAACAACGGTTAGTAATGCTCTATTTAATTAATTGTTGTCGTTGATTATAAAAGCTCTGATACCCCAAGTAACACCCAATCATCGAACTAATCGAGGTAATCCCCAATAACATGAAAGTCACCATAATTTGATATTTAATGGCCAGGACTGGATCCGCGCCAGCAAAAATCATCCCAGACATCATCCCAGGTAAAGCGACTAATCCGACTGTCTTAGCAGTATCAATCGTCGGTTGCAATCCGGTTTTAATTGCATCTCGAATAATTCCTTTGCTAGCTGTCATCGGACTAGCACCGAGTGCTAACATCTCCAAAATCTGAGAACGCCGATCGGTGAACATCGAGTTCATCGTACGGAAGCACAACCCCATTGCAACCATGGAATTGCTGACAATCATACCGGTTAAAGGAATAATTTGCGATGGAATGAATTTTACGGCTCCAGCAAAGACCAGCACTAGTAAAATTACTAAGGTGCTCGTCGCAATTGCTAACAGAGAAATCGGAAAGGAATTTTTTAAATCGTTGCTCCGTCCTTTCGCATTATAAGCTCCGTTAAAAATAATAACTAAAATCAGCAGTAACGTTAATAGCCAGCTATCAACGCGGAAAACATACTTTAAAACGTAACCCACCACGAAGAGTTGGATAACACAACGAAACGTCGCAATAATCAAGTCCTTGGCAATCCCTAATTTTTCGCGATATCCAATCCAGAGTGCTAAACCGACAAAGACTCCGGTTAATCCAAGCGCCGTATTGGAGACAATCAGATTATTCATGTTGATCCACCTCCACTAGTTTGCCGTCTGCCAACCGGTAAAGGTTATGGGCATGTTTCAATTCTTCCTCATCGTGGGTAATCATGATGACGGATAGTTGATGACGGTCGTTAAAATAATCAATCATTTTATGAACACTCCCTTTACTATCACTATCCAAACCAGTCGTCACCTCATCCATAATCAGAACTTCTGGCACAAACATGACATTTCGTAAAAGAGCAACGCGCTGCTTTTCCCCTCCAGAAAGGCTCGTAATCTCACGATCAAGATCACTAGCTCCCAAATCAACGGTTTGCAACGCCTTAACCGCATGCTGCTCATCAAATGGTTTCTTTCGTAACTGATAAGGAAAAGCTAAGTTCTCTCTAACTGTCTTGCCAAACAGCGTTGGTTGTTGAACGGCATACGAGACCCGCCGTCGATAAGCAATCGGATCTAGTGTTTCGATATCTTGGTCATCAAATGTAATCGTTCCGGAAGTTGGCTCGAGAAGGGAAGCCAGTAAACGCACAAAAGTTGATTTACCGCTTCCTGATGGTCCTGTAATGGTAACAATCTCCTGCTTTTCAAGCGACCAGTCGATTCCATTAATGATCGACCGTCCCATCGCTTGATAGGTCAAGTTGCTTGTTGCTAACTGTGGCATAATACTCTCCATTCTTTTGAAATACAAAATAATTATACGCTATTTCAAATTTCATTCCAACGTGAATCCAGGTCAGCGCCTATTATCCTACGTCACTCGCCCTAGAAATGATATAATTAACTAGTATCGATTTAATAAGGAGTAACGATGAAAAAACGGATTTCAAATCGACCCACTAACAGTTCCACTGTCCAGGTCAAACTAAACCAACGTGTCACGATCACCATCAAACGACTCGGAATTAATGGCGAAGGCGTCGGTTACTACCGTCGAAAATTGATTTTCATTCCCGGCGCCCTCCCGCACGAGCTAGTTCAAGCCCAGATTACGGAAATCAATCCCACCTATTTACGTGCCAGTATTATCCAAATCGACAAAAAAAGCGCGTTTCGGGTTTCGCCTCGAGATGCCTATGCCGGAAAGGTTGGTGGGTTTGAACTAGAAGCGCTGGCCTATCCACAACAACTTGAGTTTAAGAGAGACCTCGTTAAGCAAGCCCTGCGGCGCTATCATCCGCGCGGTTTTGAAAAATATGAGGTGCGCCCAACCATTGGCATGACTAACCCTTACGAATACCGCAACAAAGCCCAGTTCCAAGTTCGAACCACCGCGACCGGGCACGTGATTGCTGGTCTGTACAAAGCGGGCACTCATGAGGTGGTTGATTTGCCGACCTGTTCGGTTCAAGACCCGATGACGATGCAAGTCATGCGAAAAGTGGTTGCTCTGATTGAAGACCTGCAGATTCCAACCTTTGAACCAAAAAATCACTCAGGTATTATCAAAACCATCGTGGTTCGGGCTGCCCAGTTTACCAATGATGTTCAGCTCGTTTTAATTACCAATACTCCCAAACTAGTTAAAAAACAGCCGCTTTTGGAACGAATTTCCGCGGAAATCCCCGAAGTTACCTCAGTAATGCAAAACATTAACCCCGGTGACAGTCCGCTTATCTGGGGCGATGAGACCCGTCATTTAGCTGGTAGCAACACGATTACTGAAAAAATCAATGGGCTAAGCTTTAATATCTCGGCACGCGCCTTTCTCCAGCTAAATTCTCATATGACTCCTAAACTATATCAGCTTGCTAGTGAGGCTCTTGAGTTACATCAAGAAGATCGCCTGGTAGATGCCTATGCCGGGGTCGGTACCATTGGAATCTACCTGGCAGATCAAGTTAAAGAGGTTCGGGGAATGGAAACCATTACTGAGGCTGTAGCCGATGCTAATCAAAATGCAGAAAAAAACCAGCGACAAAATGCCCACTACTATGTGGGAAAGGCTGAGGAACTCTTGTTTGACTGGTCTGCCGAAGGCTGGACGCCCACGGCACTTGTGGTCGATCCACCCCGTGCTGGTTTAGAGAATCGTTTGTTACAAACCATTTTAAAACTCAAACCCGCAAAGTTCGTCTATATTTCTTGTAACCAATCAACTTTAGCGCAAAACTTGGTTGAGCTCAGTAAGGTTTATCGTGTTGACTATCTTCAGCCGGTTGACATGATGCCGCAGACCCCCCATGTTGAAATCGTAGTGAAATTTACTCGTAAATAGGAGAAGTTTGTATGAATCCATTTAATTTTAACTTTGGCGATGATAATGATCAGGACAACTTATTAAAAATCATCCCACCAAACTATGCCGTTGTGAAAAATGATCGAGGTCAAATCCGCGTCAATAAAGTGGGACTATCATTTACTTGCTTATTCTTTTGTAATTTACCCGCAATTTTTCGCGCTGACTGGTATAACTTCTTTTGTATGATTGGCGTTGAACTTTTTGGTGCGATGTTATTAACATACGCAACTGGCGTCAATTTATATACCGCCGCATCCAGTTTGACCTTCTTTTTTTCACTACTTTGGACTGGCATTTACAATCTCATGTACTTTCGGCATCTCCAGAATCTAGGTTACAAACCCGTTGACGAACGATCCGCTAATTTACTAAAATCTCGCCGTTACTTTAAATAAAAACCAATGGAATTTAAAAATCCATTGGTTTTTTTGTTACCAGCCTTAATGTTTGCGACGCTTATAAACAAACCTACCGATCAGTCCTAACAGTGCAAATCCAAGCACTGCCATAAGGGTCGTTGTATGTTCCCCAGTCTTTGGCAACAAGGCGGAGGCTTTTTCACCTTGTTGTGCTGGTTTAGCAGGTGCTGATTGTGGATGTTGCACTGCCGTAGCTCTTCCAACCTTGGGTGTCGGTTGTTCGTAAGGTGGCTTTAGCAACTCCCGCTCAGCTCCTTGTTGCTGATTTTCGCTTTCTCCTACCGGATGGTGGTCATCAGTAGTGGGCTGCTCATCTACACCTTCTGGCGTCAAAACCGCCCGAACATGAACAAAGACCGTAACGGTTTGCCCATCACTAGCCGTCAAAACAACGGGGTAAATCCCAACCTGTTGCGGATTAACCTGACTAATATCAACGGTTATTAGTAATTCCTTGCCATCCCGATCGGTTGCTCTGGCGCCGTAGTCACTTGGGCTCGTAGGAACCTCATCGCCAATGCTGATGGTAATATCATTACCCGTCAGTCCCTGCTGATTTGCCAACACCGTTACTTGTACGATCTTCGTTTGACCATCAGCAGTAGTTAACGTCACATCATACGTTCCTGGCTTTT
>NZ_ALXG01000047.1:0-1291 GCF_000512295.1 Fructilactobacillus florum 8D | reverse complement strand
TTCAGCAGCTACCTCTGGTTTAGCTTGTTCCGGCTGCTCATTTGTCGTTGATTGCTGAGAATCTTTGATTGTGTCATTTTGGTGTACGTCATCAGTTACTGCTTTATGAGCATCTGACTGTGAATCAGCTGGTTGATCTGGCTGATTTGAATCTTTATCAGAATCGGTAGCAGGTTGATTATCATCACTTTTTTGAGAATCATTAGCTTGATTATCATTGGTTGACGAACTAGTTGCACTATCCTGATTGGTTTTCGTTTGATCAGGAATTTCTGTATTTGACTTATCGTTATCAGTTTGGTTAGTTTCAACCTTATTAGTATCTGTGCTCGATTGATCAGTTTTTGTTGGTTGTTGCTCCGTCTGCGTTTGCTGTTCAGCAACTGCGGTTGGTTTCGTAGCCACGACTTGCTTTTCTGAATTGGTAGTATCAGACGATTGCCCAGTTGTATTTTCTGAATCCGACTGAGACTGGTTGGTACTACTTACAGGGGTTGCGGCAGTCGCGGTATCATCAGCATGGATGGTCGCATTGCTTAAACCAATCAATGATAAAAAGACGGTTGCAGCAATTAGCCATGACTTACCAGCTTTATACATTTTGAAGCGAGTTTTTTTCTCGTTACTACCAAAGCTCATTATTTTCCTCCCACTAATTAAAAGTTAGTAAATTTTTATCACAAAGCGATTATATAATAGATACGACAATAAAATTATTACAATCTTATTAAAAATGCTTTTAACTTTTATAAGTTTAAGAAGCGACCGTAAAATGAAGCGGCCCCAGAATAATAAGCAAAGGTTGAAACTCTATGAATTCCTAAGCCATTCGACTCGGCATCAAGCATCTGGTTATTACCTAAATAAATGCCGACATGAAAAATACCACTACCATTTGAGAAGAACACTAAGTCACCACGCTGGGCTTGATTAGCAGCAATTTTTGTTGAAGCATAGTATTGATCAGCTGCTGTTCGCGGTAAACTAATTCCAGCCTGGGCAAACGCATAGCTCGTCAGTCCTGAACAATCAAATCCTGTACTAGGGTTGGAGCCACCCCAACGGTAGCCCCAGCCAATAAATCTACTAGCAACATTTATAATATTTTCAGCTTTTTGCGTATCTTTAGTATCTTGTAAGATTCCATTTCCATCAAAATAGGACCAGCCCCGATCTGTTAAGCGCCATTCATTTGTTACTTTTAAGTAGGTGCTTGGATCAAAGTAGTACGTTGAGCCAAACCAGTCACAAAGTCCCGTTACAATCCGACCGTCACCACCGAACATGTACC
>NZ_ALXG01000046.1:0-1776 GCF_000512295.1 Fructilactobacillus florum 8D | reverse complement strand
GTAGTTCTTTGAAAACTGAACAAGATTTTGATTACAACAAGTGTAAGGCAGCTTGAGATTTCAGATTTCAAGTTGAAACATGTGCGATGTCAATTCGCAATCAAGTAACAGTAAACGAGCTAGTAAAGCGCTCATTTAAAATGAGAGTTTGATCCTGGCTCAGGACGAACGTTGGCGGCGTGCCTAATACATGCAAGTCGAACGAGGCTGCCCAGTTGCTAGTCGGTGCTTGCACTGACGAACAATTGGATCCAGCCGAGTGGCGAACTGGTGAGTAACACGTGGGTAACCTGCCCAGCAGAAGGGGATAACACCTGGAAACAGATGCTAATACCGTATAAACCTGAAAACCGCCTGGTTTTCAGCTAAAAGATGGTGTACGCTATCGCTGCTGGATGGACCCGCGGCGTATTAGCTAGTTGGCGAGATAATAGCTCACCAAGGCGATGATACGTAGCAGACCTGAGAGGGTAATCTGCCACAATGGGACTGAGACACGGCCCATACTCCTACGGGAGGCAGCAGTAGGGAATCTTCCACAATGGACGAAAGTCTGATGGAGCAACGCCGCGTGAGTGAAGAAGGGTTTCGGCTCGTAAAACTCTGTTGTTAGAGAAGAACGATCGTAAGAGTAACTGCTTACGGTGTGACGGTATCTAACCAGAAAGTCACGGCTAACTACGTGCCAGCAGCCGCGGTAATACGTAGGTGGCAAACGTTGTCCGGATTTATTGGGCGTAAAGCGAGCGCAGGCGGTTTTCTAAGTCTGATGTGAAAGCCTTCGGCTTAACCGAAGAAGTGCATCGGAAACTGGGGAACTTGAGGGCAGGAAAGGATAGTGGAACTTCATGTGTAGCGGTGAAATGCGTAGATATATGAAGGAACACCAGTGGCGAAGGCGGCTATCTGGTCTGCATCTGACGCTGAGGCTCGAAAGCATGGGTAGCAAACAGGATTAGATACCCTGGTAGTCCATGCCGTAAACGATGAATGCTAGGTGTTGGGAGGTTTCCGCCTCTCAGTGCCGGAGCTAACGCATTAAGCATTCCGCCTGGGGAGTACGACCGCAAGGTTGAAACTCAAAGGAATTGACGGGGACCCGCACAAGCGGTGGAGCATGTGGTTTAATTCGATGCTACGCGAAGAACCTTACCAGGTCTTGACATCTTCTGTTAGCCTAAGAGATTAGGTGTCCCCTTCGGGGGCAGAATGACAGGTGGTGCATGGTTGTCGTCAGCTCGTGTCGTGAGATGTTGGGTTAAGTCCCGCAACGAGCGCAACCCTTGTTTTTAGTTGCCAGCATTTAGTTGGGCACTCTAAAGAGACTGCCGGTGATAAACCGGAGGAAGGTGGGGACGACGTCAAATCATCATGCCCCTTATGACCTGGGCTACACACGTGCTACAATGGACGGTACAACGAGTTGCGAAACCGCGAGGTCAAGCTAATCTCTTAAAGCCGTTCTCAGTTCGGATTGCAGGCTGCAACTCGCCTGCATGAAGTTGGAATCGCTAGTAATCGTGGATCAGCATGCCACGGTGAATACGTTCCCGGGTCTTGTACACACCGCCCGTCACACCATGAGAGTTTGTAACACCCAAAGTCGGTTGGATAACCTTCGGGAGTCCGCCGCCTAAGGTGGGACAGATGATTAGGGTGAAGTCGTAACAAGGTAGCCGTAGGAGAACCTGCGGCTGGATCACCTCCTTTCTAAGGAATAATACGGAACCTTACACGAATCAAAGTCTTGTTTAGTTTTGAGAGGACTACTCTCAA